>JBAXSK010000252.1:0-5882 GCA_037130765.1 Pseudanabaena sp. ELA607 | reverse complement strand
ACGGTTTAATTTTCGGATTCGTAGGTGCGTCGGGCCCGTTGTGCTTCGTTGCGTAATGCATCCAGTCTTTTTTCTAAAATGGTGCGGGTGCGCCCTTTGCTGGCATCACCGAGCATTTGTTTCAGGGCACTGCCGAGGCTCTTGTACGCTGCCGGTAAAGGATAGCCATTTCTGGTGGCAATGCGGATCGCTCCTTGGTCAGCTTCAATGAGTTGGCGAATGTCTTTGCGTCCAGTGCCTTTGCGCCAAAGCTGAAACCCAGCTACACCACAAATCCCCAAGGCAAAGAGAAATAACACGCCATTTTGCACCCACAACTCACCCACTGCACCCCCTAAACCAATGGCGAGGGCGGCAATTTCCCAGCCGTCTTTGGGTACAGTATCATTTTGAATCCGTGCCACTTCATGCCAAAATAGTAGGTTGCGCTGATCTTCGGCTAGGCGTTCCCAGCGGGGCATATCGATCAGCACTACCACTTCATCGCCACCGGCTTCTTCGCAGGTGATCAGAGGGGGGCGGACTCCATCAGCACTTAAAATCTTGACCCACGCTTGCAGTTCCGGCGGTAGCAGATCTTGCAGGCGACGGATTTCGGTTTTGGTGAACGTGTTACGCAGAGAAGAACTTGGGGAGGGCATGGATTCAGTTACTAGCTACAGAAATGATGATGACGTGCCGGAAATAATCAAACGTACAACAACAGACAAAAAATTAAGACAAAAACTGTAATTAAAATATTGTAGCCATATTGTAGCGATCCAGATACTAAAGTAGCTAATAATTGGGGCAAATAATTAGTTTTAACCATAGTTTTTATGGGGTTTTGATAGATATTTACTGAGGATTTACTGAGGAATAATTTCTCAGGTTTTTTAATGACAGCGGTGGCATTTTTGCCGGACTTCTTAGGAAATTTTTCGCAAGACTTTTTGCGGGACTTTTTACGGTTTTCGAGATCATCATGCTTGTGATAGCAATAATTGTGATAACAATGGATATAGCACTGAGGATCTCTTCTATGAAGCGCAATTTCCGGCTTTCTAATGTCGCCACCGCCCTGACAGTCACTACCGCAGTTACTATGGGTGCTTACCTCGCTGTATCATGGTCTGGGGTAGCTGCGGCCCAACCTGAAACCAACAACCCCGAAAGTATTACCATTGCGGCGGCTAGTGCTAATAGTAGCCCTGTGAATCAAGCTAATCCGCAACACATCGCAAGTTTTACCACGAACCGCACTTGTCAACGCTGTGAATTGATGGGCGTAAATGTGCAGGGTCAAAATCTCCAAGGCTCATTTCTAGATGTAGCCGATATGCGTCGCAGCAATTTGAATAATGCCAATTTGTCCTATAGCACGATGTACTATGTGGACTTGCGGAGCGCTGATTTGCAAAATGCTGATTTCCGCAATACGTTTTTGATCTATGGTGCAATGACCCAAGCTAATCTCAGTGGTATTAATGCTAGAGATAGCCGCTGGAAATATGCTAATCTGCGCGGGTCAAATTTACAAAATGCTAATCTGATTGGGATTGAATTGGTTTATGCCAATTTGTCACGCACCAATTTAAGTAATGCTTCTTTGCGTAATGCAAAATTATATCGGGCGAATTTAGTCCAAGCGAATTTGCGTGGGGCAGATTTGTTTATGGCAGATTTGACTGGTGCGGATCTCGATGAAGCGGATTTGACTGATGCTAATTTGTGTCGGGCGACGATGCCTGATGGCAGTATCAGCAGCAAGGGTTGTTTGTTGCCCGCTAGTAATTAACCTGCTAGTAATTAGAGCCAACTAATTCGTTAATTCAAAATCATGGCGACATTGAGCAGAAATTAAGATTAACGCTGCATTAAAAATTTAATTTCTGCTTATTAAAATTTACGTTCTTAAACTATACCCATTCCGATCATGAGGAGTGGGTATTTTGATGGCGCATTTTTTTGGGAAATGATTGAGTTTTAATAATTATTTAGGTTGAATGATTGATTAAAGCTGTCATTGTCTATGGGGTAACTATTAATCATAATCATCCCTCAATTTAACCGATGATTTGTAGGTAATAAATCATAATAAATGCCATTGCCCTGCCCCAAAAACGCAAAGAAATGTAATGACATCAGCCGCCATTGTTGGGTAATTTGGGCATAGATTTAGGTAAATCAATTTGTGGCAAAGCAAATTGCACAACACCCCCATTCATTCCCCCATTTAAGGATCAAAATATCATGCCAACTCAGTGGATTCAGGTTTGGAGTTTAGCTGGCGTACAAGGAGCAATTACCTTGTGTTGGGTCATTTATGGGGCATATTTACCAAAATTATTGCAACAAGGCTTAGGGATTCCTGAAGATGCCGCCAAGGAAATGACCGGAACCCTGTTAATTATCGAAAATGCCTTAGCAATTTTGATGGAACCGCTGTGGGGTGGACTCTCGGATCGGCTCCAGCGTTGGGTAGGGACACGAATGCCCCTAATTTTGGCAGGCACGATTTTATCAGCGGGTTTGTTTGTGGCGTTGCCCTTGCTGGTGGTCAATGGTGGCAATCCTCAACTGCTGCAAACCCTTTTACCGGTGGTTGCAGTGGTCTGGTCTTTGGCAATGACGATGTTCCGCAGCCCAGTAATCTGTATGCTGAGCATTTTTGCCATGAATACCCGTCTGCCCCAAGCGATGAGTATTTTGACGCTTGTGGGGGGCTTAGCTGGTTCGATGCGGTTCCTAGCCCAAGGTGCGATCCTTGGTTTAGGTTCGCTGGCAGCTTTTGCTATTGGCTCTGGGGTTTTGCTAGGAGCAGTATTTTTATTGCGCAAGATGATGGGAGATTTTCCGATCAATCCTGCGCCAAATTTACAGGTATGGGCTTGGCATCGTTACATTGTGCCCTTAAGTTTGTTGCTGGGATTAGGCTTGATCTTTGGTTGGGGCACGCGGTTAATGTTTGGGGAGGTTTTCCCGCGCCTCGTTAAAACCGAATTAATGCCAGCGGTGGCGGGACAAGTTTCGTTTTTGACCCCTGAGTTAATTTTAGGTAGTCTGGCTTTATTAGGGGCAATATCTGCTTTAGCTATGGGACAACTAGCAACTATTTACCCTAATCACTTGCTGATGATTGGTAGCTGTGGGATCATTGCGGTAAGTATGGTCGTTTTAATGTCAACCAAAGGGTTATGGCTGCTGTGTGGCTTGGGTTTAGTGATGGTTTTTAGTTATGCTGCCATTGCTAATGGTGGTATACCACTGGCTTTAGGGCTGTTACCCCATTGGGGCGGTTTGGCGATTGGCACTTATTTTGGTGGTTTTGGGGCAGCCAATATGTCATTTAGTTTACTCATACCCAAACCATTGCAAATGATCACCTTAGAGCAGTCTTTAATTATCGCGGCGGTGATCTTTTTGGTAGGTGGTTTTGGCGTGGCAGTTACGCAAAGGATCACGCCACCCTTGGCAATCACTGAGCCGCTCCTAAAGGCTGACCCAGAGGCTGCCAGTCAAGATGATTAAACTATGGTTAACTCAAATTGTGGCTGAATTATTACCGATTAAGTTTTATGCAGAATTTATGCTGCTCATTCCCTAATTAATCATCTAAATTAATCGCCCCCCATCGCATCAAGTCAGAATAGCATCAAGATATTAGATTTATTTGGTTAATTAACTTCTCTAAAACATTATCTCTCTCAAGTTTATGACTAGCAAAATTATTACCTATTGTCTTACCCTATTGGGATTGATGGGCTTTAACTTCAGTTATATGGTTGCGCCTAGCCACGGTCAAGGTCGGTCTAATTCCCGTCCACCAATTGCAGAACCATCAAATTCAGGGCAAATTAATGGGCCATTGTTGAGTGCGGCGCAAATCCAAGAACTGAAAAGCCTTAACGTGCGGATTGTTGTGCCCCAAACGCTCCCCCAAGGCTATGTCGTCAAACAAATGATCACTGAACCCTGCCCGAATGATTCCCCTTGTCGCTTTGGTCCTCGCTATAGCATTATTTATCGCAATGAAGCCAAAGATGCTTGTTTCACCATTGAGGGCGTTGGCGGCGGTGTTGGCGGCCCACCCAGTTTAGAGAATTCTGTACGGGTTGTGGCTGGGGTTTTAGGAGCAACAGATTTACACTATGGCAGGTATAGCATCCCAGAATTGCGGTTCACTAATCCAAAAGATTTGCTCTATATGGATTTTACGCAGCCTAATCTAGGTAAATCGCTTTTCTATCGAGTAGTCGGTTCCGTATTTACGCGGCAAACGTACTTCGCCAATAATACCAGTAATACTAGCGATGACGGCAATGAGTCGATTAAGATTTGTCAAAACGAAGTCAGTTTAGGCGAAATTGTACCGATGATTCAGTCTTTAATGTGGTTGCAGTAATCCAATGAAGATATTTAGAGTATTCTCCAAAATTGCTTGACCTCTTGGGCGATATGTACATAATTCTTTGATCTAAATTCTTTTATCTAATGCCCTCAAAATCATGAGATTCAGTTTAGTCTTTCTGTCGTCGCTCTTAGAGTCAGCTTGTCAAGCTTTGGCTTTAAGTCGCTCTAGGTCAAGTAATTCTAAGTCTAATAATCCTAGAAATTTCAGGTTCGGCACTTTTAGATTCAGAGTGAATTTAGTTTTAGCTGGGGCATTGGTGGGCATGGTTTTGATACCTGCTGTTGCTAATGCCCAAGCTTTGCGACCGCAACGCCCTAGCACCACAGAACGCACGCCCACACCGCAATTACCAGTACAAGTTCCCGCCAATGAAAGTCCTGAACAAATGTTGGAACGGGGCAATAATTATGTCCGTTTAGGGAATATCGATGGCGCAATTACTGTATTTAGGGAACTAATTCGCCGTCGTCCTGATTTAGCGGTTGCCCATTATAATCTTGGTTTAGCCTATGCTCAGGGCAACAGACTAGAAGAAGCGATTAAATCTTTTCAGCGTACCGTTCGCTTAGAGCCGAAATTCGCTTTAGGTTATAGCAATTTAGGAGCCGCCTTATTGCAAGCGGGAAATCGCCCCGAAGCAGTGCGGCATTTGCGTCGTGCCGTCAGTCTCGATCCTAATCTGGCATTGGCTTATTATAATTTGGGTTTAGCACTAAAGGAACAGCAAGATATTACCGGTGCAATCATTAATTTTGATAAGGCATTGAAGCTCAATCCTCGATCCCCTGAAACGGCTTACAATCTCGGTTTAGTGCTGCAAGCTCAGGGCGAGTTAAGCCGTGCTATGACCTTATATCAAAAAGCGTTAGAAATTAATCCTAATTATCCAGAAGCTCGTTACAATTATGGTGCGGGTCTCTATCTGCAAGGAAATTTAACGGAATCTGCTAGTGAATTAAGCAAAGCGATTTCCCTTCAGCCTAAATATGCCGATGCCTATTATACCTTAGCTGTGGTGCAAGAAAGGCAAGGGAAAAAACAGGAAGCGATTCAGTCATATATTCAAGCGCAAGCATTCTTTAATCAGCAAAATAATCCAGAATGGGCCAATCTGGCAGCGCAACAAATTCAGCGCTTGCGTAGTTAAGGAATAACTGAATAATTTAGATGCGGTGAAAAGCTTTCTGAGAAATTGCCTCTTTTTTCAAGGAGAATTGAGGGAGGATATAGATTCAGGATTCCTCAGACCTAATACCTAAAGGAAATATTAAGCAGCAAGTCGTCTTAGTAGTAGTCGAATCATGGCACTATAAAGCATAGCTTCACTATGTTCAACATGGAGTTCGTAGTCTTAGAGGATGTCTGAGAAGTAGGAAAGCCCTCGAAACGATAAGCTGTCAATAATCAATAGGAGACAACGTTTTGAGAGTCATGTTCTATGGGAAGAGGTAAACGGGACAAAATTTATCTGAGCGCAGAAGAACGGAAA
>JBAXSK010000251.1:0-5905 GCA_037130765.1 Pseudanabaena sp. ELA607 | reverse complement strand
CAAAGCTCAGGATATGCCCGATGCAATAGCAGGGTTCACTGAGAAGCCCACCCTACACTCCTCTGCGAGTTAGGGATGGGAGTCGTCACTGTAAATACACCATTGATTTAATATTTAGTTAATATTCAGTTGATACCTTACATTATTTAGTAAGGTTTAGTTTGGCTTAGCCTGGTCAACTCCACATCGAAAATGAATTAAATCAAAAACAATGCGGTGCATCCCCAGATTGCTAACTTTGGCGATGTTTCTTAAAGATATAGTCAATCAAAGTAAGAATGACACGTTATTTAGAGTCATTGTCAGACAAGATGTTTGACCTACAAGGGATAAAGCAGCGTGGGACGCACATTTTGTCCGTTGATCTGTCTCTTTTATTGTACCATCCTTAACTTAAATAACTATAATTGCTTAAGGATAGGTTGAGGATAACTACTGCTTTGCCCCAAAAATCGGTAATCTTAAGTTAAGGCGATAATTAAAGCCATAATTAATGTTGGTGATTATGGTGAAGATTCTAGTTAAAATCCTTTGAGTGGCTTATTAAGTTTTTGTGAGAGGGTAGATTTCTGAGTACTACGTCGCAGCAGATGGTGACTCGGGTGGTGTTAGTGCGCCACGGTGAGACTAATTCTAATACTTTAGGGATTGTGCAAGGGCGTGGTTCCCTGAATGCACCGGAACAACAATCCTATCTCACTGATAAAGGGCAAAAACAAGCTGCGGCCGCTGGTCGAGCTTTGGCTGATTTGCCTTTGGATGTGGCTTATGTCAGTCCTTTGGAACGGGCTAAGCATACGGCACAGTTGATTTTAGGGGCACGGTCGGCAACGCTTACACCCGTCTTACACCAGAATTTACTCGAAATTGATCTGACCCCTTGGGAAGGCATCCAGTTTGATGATATTAAGGAGAAATTTCCTGAACAATATCAAAATTGGCAGAATGCGCCCGAAAAATTATTTATTGGTGAGCGCTATCCGGTATTGGAATTATTTGCCCAAGCTGAGGCGTTTTGGGCCGAGATTTTGCCCAAACATCAGGGGCAAACGATTTTGCTAGTAGCCCACAGTGGCATTAATCGTTGTTTATTGGCTACGGCGATGGGTCTGGCTCCCCATCAGTACCATCAGCTACAGCAGGCTAATTGCGGTATCAGTGTGGTGAATTTTATGGGAACGACCCTAGCCGATGGGGTACAGATGGAGTCAATTAATTTGACCAGCCATCTCGCGGAAATATCTGGCTCGGTGTTGCCCAGTAAGCGTAAACCTAATCAGGGACCTCGGTTGCTGCTGGTGCGTCACGGTGAGACGGAGTGGAATCGTCAGCAACGGTTTCAGGGCCAAATTGACGTGCCTCTTAACCCCCAAGGACAAGCCCAAGCGGCTAAAGCGGCGGCATTTTTAGCTGACGTGACTATTGATCGGGCTTTTAGTAGTCCTTTGTTGCGCCCTAAGGATACGGCTTTAGCCATTTTGACCCATCATAGCGGCATCGAGATCCAGTATTACGATGATTTGCAGGAAATTTCTCACGGTTTATGGGAAGGCAAGTATGAGCCAGAAATTAGGGCGGAATTTCCTGGGCAGCTAGAGCAGTGGCAAGCCCATCCTGAAACGGTACAAATGCCAGAAGGTGAAAATTTACAGCAGGTTTGGGATCGGGTTGCCGTGACTTGGCAGGAGATTGTCAATTCTGTCCCCGCCGGTGAAACCGCCCTAGTAGTAGCCCATGATGCGGTAAACAAGGCGATTTTGGCGCTGTTATTTGGCTTTGGCCCAGAGAAATTCTGGACTTTTAAGCAGGGTAATGGGGCGGTCAGCGTGATTGACTATCCCCAAGGTGCAGATCAGCCGCCCGTGTTGCAGTCGATGAATATTACCACTCATTTAGCTAGTGGGGTATTGGATAAAACTGCGGCTGGGGCATTGTAAATATATCATTGCAGATATAGTCAATCAAATTAAGAATGGCACGGCTTGAAGGCAATAAATAACACCACCCCGTCAGGCAAAGCCTGCCACCCCTCCAAGGGAGGGGAATTTTAATCTTCTCTGTAATTCCCCTCCCTTGGAGGGGTACGCCGCAGGCGGGGGGGTGGTCAAGTGCTTTTAATGTGCCAAAATAATTTTAAACAACTATATATGGCCAGTCAATCGCCCCAACCCATAGTTTGCGGATTATTGGCCATGTTGTGCAATTTTTCCATAAGGTGATAACGTGAACTAAGGGCTAGTCAAAATTTCCTAGCATCCGCCATCAATCCAATTAATTTCACCAGTTCTGACGGGAATCAGCCGTCGGAGGTAACGGGGAAAGTGTGGTGTAAATCCACCGCTGTCCCGCAACTGTAAAATGATTTAGGTCAAAATTTTGGACTAAATCTAAGTCAGGATGCCCGCTGGTGTGACTTAACCATCATCATTTCTGCGAGGTACAGAAAAATCGTGTCATATTTCCTTAATGTTTCCCCGGCAACTCGTTTGGGGTTTGTTGTTGCGTCGGCTTTAACTGGTGTGCTGATGGTTAATCCAGTGGCTCAAGCCCAAACGAATGCCAATCCGACTAATAATCCTGCGTCGAACAAACCTGAACTAAATAAACCTGAGTCAAAACCAAACCCAACGACTCCTGAGGTTGAACCCATTGATCTAACAGTAACGGATCGGATTTTACGTCAGCCAGTGTATGCCCCTTCCCGTGGTGAAGCAACTGTAGGGGATGCGACTCGACCCGTGTATGTGATTAATCGCGCTCAAATTGAAGCCCAAGGTTTTCGTTCTGTTAAAGAAGCTTTGCGCTATGTGCCGGGGATTTTGGGTGAAGGAACCGCAGGCGGTCAGCTAGGGGCTAATAGTTCGCAAATTATTCGCGGTGCTACGACGGCTCAGGTGTTGATTTTGCTCGATGGCAAGCCCATGAATGATGCGGGGCGCTTTGGTGGTTTCGATTTATCTCAATTTGGGGTAGACAATGTAGAACGAATAGAAGTATTGCCGGGTGGTGCTTCGAGTCTCTATGGTTCCGATGCCGTCGGCGGTGTGATTAATATTGTGACCCGTGGGGCTGGAGAGCGACCAGGTTCGGAATTACGGCTGGCGGTGGGTAGTTTTGGTCTGAATGAGCAGGCGATTCGCACCAGTGGTAAAGAAGGGAATTTAGCTTGGTCAGCGGGTTATAGTCGGATTCAATCAGCGAATACATTCCCTTTTACCATTGATTCTATTGGCTTCTCTAGTACCCGCAGTAATGCCGATGTCACCTATAACAATGTGGATGTAAAACTGGCGGCGAAGTTGGGGAATCGTGATACTCTGACCTTTGATGCCCAATCTTTAAATCGGGATCTGGGTGTGCCGGGTGGTGTTCCAATTCCGGGTACTTCTGGGGCGTTCAATAGTTTGAATCCAGTATCACG
This sequence comes from Pseudanabaena sp. ELA607, assembly GCA_037130765.1. Classification (GTDB taxonomy): domain Bacteria; phylum Cyanobacteriota; class Cyanobacteriia; order Pseudanabaenales; family Pseudanabaenaceae; genus JBAXSK01. The sequence continues at coordinate 2,484 of JBAXSK010000251.1, read as the reverse complement.
GCAAAGTACCCAAGATTGGCTGCTGGGATTGACTTGGCAGAGTCGCCTAGGACAAGGGAATGATTCGGATTTGATGGCGCGGGTCTTTGCGAATTTCTCTACGCAGATGAATAATAATCCGAGTGCTTTTGGCAGTCGCGATAATCAGCAAAGTAATTCCCTTGGTTTGCAGGTGCAGCATAACTGGCAATTTGCCGCTAATCAGAAGATCACCTATGGTTTCGATTATCGCAATACCAGCGCTCGCAATGAGACTTTTAGTTACAGCACTAGCACTAATACCACCAATTACGATAATTCCATTGGTCAAGGGGCAGTGTTTGCGCGGTATGAGATTCAACCGCTCCAATCCCTGACAATTCACGGAGCGCTACGCCAAGATTTTAGTAGTTTGGTCAATGGTTCCTATACTTCGCCTTCAGCGGGAGTGCGGTGGGCTGTGACGGATTCTACAGCTTTAAGAGCCAACTATGCCAACAGTTTCCGAGCGCCAATTATTAGCGATTTGTCCGGTTTCAAAGCCTTTAATATTGTGGGTAATCCCAACCTCAAACCAGAACGGGGCAGCAGTTTTGATGTGGGTTTAGATCAAAAGCTCTGGAACTTTGGTTTATTTCGCTTTACCTACTTCTCGAATACAATTACTGATTTGATTAACTTCAAATTTGGCACACCCAGCACCTTCGAGAATATTGGTGAAGTGCGTTCCACTGGCATTGAAACTACTCTCAATGTGAATCTATGGACAAATGTTTCGGCTTTTGCTAACTATACCCTCAACGATCCACGGATTACCAGCAATGCTAATGCTGCTAGTATCGGTAAAGAATTGCCGTTCCGAGGAGCCGATACATTTAATTTTGGTGTAGCTTACGAAATGCCGAGCGGGATCTATGCCGCTGCGATCTTACGGAATGTCAGCTCGTTTTTCGTTGATACCGCGAATAAGGAATCCTTAGCAGGCTACACCGCCATTGATTTGAAATTCCGTTTACCGATGGATAAAAACATTACCCTTACTGCGGGGATTGATAACTTGTTCGACGTACAATCCCAACAGTATCCGGGTTATCCGGGACTCGGACGCAGTTTCCGGGTGGGTTTTAATGCCAGATTCTAATTAATTAGATTCGCGGTAAGTGATAGGGAAGAGGATTTAAGCTAATAAATTCCCCTTAAATTCCTCTCCTAATCCATGCCCCCGCTCAAGTTTGTCCGATTCAGTTTGTTATTTCTTCGCTTTCAGGAGTAATTATGCATTCACGCTTGTTTCCCCAACGGTTCGCCCATAGTTTAGCTAATACGATCTCCCATACCCTCTGGCAAGGTCAGGCGATCACGCGGTCTTGGTCAGAGGCAACAGCTCACCTTGCCTATAGCCGCTTCTGGCTTGCTTTTGTGGTGGGCATCGGTGCTTTGAGTAATGTGGCTCAAGCTTGTGCGTTGCCTTTTGTGTGTTTGGCGGTATTGACTGGGGCGACTTTACCTCGGCGGCGGGCTATTGGGGCAGTAACCCTAGTCTGGGGTGTCAATCAAGCTTGTGGCTATGGTTTGTTTAACTATCCCCACACTTGGGACTCCTACCTGTGGGGTGTGGCAATTTTAGCTAGTACCCTTGTGGCAACTTGGTTAGTCGGTTCCCGTCCCTTATATGCTCAGGCTAATTCAGGTCGGGCCTATTTGCAACAGGGGTTAAATTTTGCCGTGGGTTTTGGTGTGTTTTATGGCTTGCTCTATGGAGTGGGTTTAGCTTTGCAATGTGAACCCATGACGCTGAGATTTTATACAGAGTTCTTCTTGCAAAATATGATTTGGATTAGCGCGGCTTTGATTGTGCATGGCATTTTGACCCAGCAATATATGCGTAATTCCTAAGATTATTCTTTAAAAAAGCACCCCAATTAGTGGAATAAGTTGGGGCGCTTTTTTATTTTGCCAAATTTTATAGTTATGGTCATTTCAAATAATTCTGGTACATTACAAGCACTTGCCACCCGCCTGCGACATATCCCTCATTTCTAGAGATGGCAAGCTTTACCTGACAGGGTGGTAACATTTATTGTCTTCAACTCGTCCCATTCTTAATTTGATTGACTATAACTTAATTAACTATAAATCTCGCAAATAGTAAAAGCGATCGCACTTTTTGCCGTTTTCTTCGACTCTGCCTAAATATCCCGCTAATGGGGAGGATAGCTCGATTAAAATATCGCGTAAAATATCTCGCAAATCTTCGATCTTAGGAGTTGGTTGCGGTGGGTCGGAATATGGATAGATATTAAATAGACCTTCAACCGAGATTCTATCCTCATGGTGATTTTTGACTAAACTAACAACATGAGATCGCAGTTTGATATCATGTTCAACTTTTTGGATATACTCATTAATTTTGTCGTCAATTTGTCCTGATTGTAAATATTCTTTGAGTTCAAATAGATTGATAGCGCCATCATATTTGGCTTTGAGTTCAACTAGTTTTTGTAA
>JBAXSK010000250.1:0-5931 GCA_037130765.1 Pseudanabaena sp. ELA607 | reverse complement strand
CAAACGATTGACTATTCTAATTTACAGCTTTAACATTACTTTGCATCACTACCAACTATTCAATTCTTGTGTTGCTTTCTTTACCTCAGAATCATTAAAGTCTTGATTTCCAAAACCAGTCTTTCTAATGTATTCCAGCCGATTGATAACATCGTTTACTTGGCTGAGTTTTTGTTTGGTTTCACCCACTTTATCTTTAGAACATGAGCCTAATTTAACACCCCAGATGTTTTGATCTTTCTTTATTGAGCTAATCCATTGTTTATATAATTTGACCCTTTGATCGGTCATTTTCATTTCTATGGAATTTATTGTATAAGTAGGAACATCATCATATACCTTTCTAACTGATTCTGGAATCTGTAAATGCTCTCTCAATGGTGCAACATATATTCCAATAACCTGTGTATTAGGATGCTCCTTAATTGTTGTGCAGATGGCTTGAAATAATTGATGGGTTTTCCCTGAGCCTGTACCATAATTGATTAGCTTGAGGCGAGCAGAGTTTTCTTGAAAGCTTTCTCTAATAGTCTCAAGATAGAAATCAAGAATTTGAGAACGATATGATTTTGAACGACCACCAGAAGAATTCATCCTCTTCACCTCCCAACCTCTGCTATCAAGCTTTATATATAAAGTATCCGCTTTTGTACATTATATATAGAAAATCAAATTTTGGTGGTTGCCATGATATTAAAATCCCAAATTTTACTCAATGGATTCTTGAAGTAACATTGAATTATTTCACAAAATTTTCTCTGCAAAAAACACAAAAAAATACAAGAGCCAAAGTGACCCTTGCATTTTAAAGTTCTTAGTTTTTTGTAAGTGGCGCAATTGAGCTATAGGCTTCTGACCAAAATTACTAGAGGCAGCAACATTAGCCAAAACTAACTAGCTGCGATTGCCCCGACTCAAAGTAATAGCAATTACTCAGCAATTTTTCATTCAATCAAGCACTGACAAATTACTTGGCAATTACTTCACAATTACTTTGCCTTGCATGCCAGCACCACGGTGGGGCGAGCAATAGTAGCTATATTCACCAGGTTCGGTGAAAGTACTTGCTAACTCCAACTTGGGCTTTTGGGCCAATTTCTTGTGGGACAACTCAGGGTGACCATTGATCACGACATTATGAGGGAAAGCCTTGTTATTGACCCACTTTACGGTATCGCCAACACTGATTTCCACGACCTTAGGCACAAAAGCCAATTGGCCGCTATCACTACCCATCTTGACAGTCACAGTCTCTGCCGATGCAGCACCCACATGACTAAAAACAGCACCGATTACCACAACCAAGCTAGCCAACAAAAGGCCCAAGCTTTGTAAAATAGATTTTTTCATGACTTAAAAAACGATCGACTCGTTAGGTTGACATCAGGGGCAAATTACCCTAATTAGGGCAAATTCCTCGGCATATCTGACGAATTGCTGCCCCAGAGGAATTACAACAGGCAAGTTAAAACAGCCAAAATTCTTGGGTACAAGAATTCTCGTTTAGTAGTATATCTTGCCACCACCCCAGCCAATACCTTTAGCCTTGGGTGAATAAAGAATATAGCCAGCAATCAACTTCAAATCATTGTCCGTCAAACCGCGCATCGTCGGGAAAATATCGCTACTGCGCAAACTAGGATGGGTTTCGTAAATTTCTGTTTCCCCATCATAGGTGGTGGGATTTTTCGCGAAATCAATTAAACCCACGATATTATTCCGCACTGGGTTGGCTCCGGCCAAGGACTCAGGGGACAGGTTAACGTTAGGATTGGTAAATGTTGTCCCGCCTAAATGACAAGTAGCACAGGTATTGCTAAATAACTTTTTGCCCTTAGCTAAGTCCTTTTCACTCAAAACAATGTTGTTGGACTCGTCAAAAGGAAAAGTGCGGTTTTGTACGGGGATGCCGGAAGCTTGCACACTTTGTACCGCAAACTGCAACACCATCACCATCGCGAACACTGCTGCCAAGATGGGTTTGAACCAGATGGTTTTGAAAGTGTTTTTGATCATAGTTAATCAATTAATTGGGTTTATCTAAGAAGCAGGATAAGAAGATTTTGACAAATTATGGGATTTTATCTGGAGATTGCGCAGCCATAATTACGGCTTTAGCATCTTCTAGGGCCAGTTTAGTGTGGGCATCTTGATAACGAATCCCCAACCGATCGCACAGGGCAAAGACAGCCTCAAGGGAGAGCTTATAGTCTGTAGCAATGTCGGTGATTGAATAATCGGCGAAGCCCATAGCCAAAATGTTTGTTTACTAATTCTAGAGATGTTTGTGCTATTTTCTCATGTATTACGGCCCCAATGCGGCAGCAAACCATCTCAAGTCTACCGAAAATCCCTCACGCCATAAACCATCTGTGGCAAATATCTAGGGTGAATTTCTCTGTGGGCTAGATAAAGTAAATCACCACAAATCACCATAAATATTTGCATAACATTTGGCTTAGTGGTGCTAATTGGGCGTATCCTGTATCACTAGAGAATGTGACCGACACCAATTACCTACACCAACTACCTACACAAGTGTGATGGCTGGAGAAACTAGATCCTTAGATAATCAACTGCTTACAGTGATCGATGCCCCCACTGAAGTAGTTGTGCGCCAACCAGTGACGATTGTTGGCTCATTTCCCGTAGGAGATGTGACGCAAATCATGGCCACCACCTTTGATCATTCCACCTTAGCCGTGGCAATGAATATCGAAGCGGGGGAGTGGCTGATCGATCTGCCCAATGGCTTTAATAGTTCTGGTACGCCATTCATTAAAGTGCAAGGCATGGATTTAACTGGCGCATTAGTCAGTGAAAAAGTTATCAGTATTGCAGTTAAGCCTGAAGCTTTGCGCCTGGTTACCAAGCAAGACACGTTGTTCAAAGCTTCCCCCGCTGATTCGATGACCTTGGCAGAAAACGAAAAAGTCCTGCTTGGCCCCGAAGAAACTGTCAAATTGGAGCGCTTTGGCACTATTGATGGTCATTATAAAGTTTGGTTAACTGAACCCATTGATCCCTTGGGCAGTTTTGGCTATTTTTATATTCCCCATGTGGACTTAATTGCACCGGTTACTTTAACAATTAAGCAGAATACGTTATTCAAAATATCGGCGGCTCCATCTAGTAGCCTTGCCGCCAATCAAAAGTTTGATGTCCAAGCCGGAACAAAATTTACCCTTGACGGTGACTATTTTGTAGAAAATCATCACGTTAAGGTCACGCTCAATGAAATGAAGTCGCCTTTCGGTAAGGTGGGTTACCTGTTTATCCCCCACATTACCTTAGAGAAATTGGGACAAATTGTGCCTTTGGGTACGCCGCCCACGGTGGATAACATTTCTTCGGTGGGTGCAGTGGTCACGGTCAAAACAGATACTTTTTGTAAAGCTTCTGCCGCGAGTTCCCGAGAGTTACCAGAAAATCAAAAGATTTTACTCAAGGCAGGCACTAAAATTGCCATTGCTGGTTATGCCTCAATAGATGGTCATTTTCGGGTAAGATTTGCCTCACCGCTGGCTCCCGTAGGTAATGTGGGCTTTTTCTTCTGGCAGCACGTCACCATCACCAAAGATGGGAAGTCCATGACCTATGACCCAGAAATGCGGACGATGACGATCAAGCAAGCCACGGTGCTGAAAAAACGTGCTGTGGAGTCTAAACAACTAGCGGCTAATGAGCAAGCACCATTACCCGCAGGTCAGGTCTATGGTTTGGACAGCTTTAGCCTCAATGATGCCCATTTCCAAGTTACCCTGAATGAAAGTGTGGGCGGTGTAGGCAAAACTGGCTTTATCTTTGCGGGGCACGTCACCCTCAAGCAAGGTAATAAAGTCGTTGACATCAATCCTAAAAAGAAAGTGTTGGGTGTGCCTTACTTTTCTCAACGGGACAACCCCCGCGATCCCTTCGTTACCTGTAATGTAACCTCTGTAGCGATGGCGCTTTGGTTTCATGGAGTACGTCCGCGCAAGGCCAATCAGCAACTAGAAGATGAGTTGTATCAGTGGATTATTGACCGATATGGGGCATCTAGTCGCACCGATAACTCGGTTTTAAATCAGATGTACAATGCCTACGGTTTTGATGGCGGGTTTAGTACGAGCCGCACTTGGGCGCAGATTAAACAAGAAATTGCGGCAAATCGTCCGGTGGTAATTGGTGGTTACTTTACCCACGGCGGTCATATTGTCTGCATTATTGGCTATGACGATCAGGGCTTTATCGTTAATGATCCTTACGGTGATGCTTTGACGGGTTATGCCCAAACTGAAGGGGCGGGGCTTTCCTATCCCTACAGCTATATGCAGGAAATGTGTGGTTCTGATGGCGATGTGTGGGCGCATTTTATCGTGCCTCGCCAAAAGTAAGCACAAATTATTCAGATCCGTAGTGGATAGACGTAGCTAATTAGGTGAGTTAGAAAACTTCTAAACCCTTGACAAATTCAAGATTCAATCAAGAATCTATGATGCTGTTTTGGCTATGTCTATCCGGTAGGGTGTTTTATGGTTATTGCCGCTTGTTGTGCTAACACGCTATTTGGGTGATTAGGCAAGATTTTCCGTCTAGTACATAGTTATTCTGCTTAAATTATTGGTGACGACCTTCACTTGAGTGTTATAGTCATTTAAAATGACTATACTTCTACCATTCTTACTCATCCATAATCTGTTGCAGTATTTCTATCAATGCTGGTAATTCATTGGTAACTGTGTCCCAAACGACATCTTCATCAACATTCAAGTAGTCATGAACTATTTTACTTCGCATTCCTACGATGCCTTGCCAGTCAATTTGGGGATAAATAGCACGAAACTCAGGAGCAGTTCGTCTTGCTGATTCTCCTATTGTTTGGATTAAGTAGGTTAGGGATAGTCGCAACAGTTCATCGGAGTCAAAGTCTTCTCTATTCAGACCTTCGATAAAAGATCTAGCTTTTTGAGCAAGATCGATCATATGTCCAACATAGACTAAGTTATCTTTCGGCATAATATACCTCTGCTTCGGCTAGAATGCGCTTGCATAGACGATGATTGATTGATTTTAGAGTAACAAGGTCGATCGCTCTACCGTTAAATATTTTCGATAGTTCTTGTTCTAGTTGATGTAGTTTTAAGAATCCGATGGTTTTGCCTGTTTGAAATTCGATAAGTATGTCTATGTCGCTGGTAGGGGTGAAGTCGTCACGAAGTACTGAGCCAAATAATGAAAGCTTTTGGATGTTCCATTTTTGGCAGATTAGTGCAATTTCTTGTTTAGGGATTGGTATATTTTGAGTTTTCATAGATTTTTAGGCAACGATTTGATAAATTGCGGGGCGATAACGGGGTTTTGGAATGGTTTTGTTTTCTGCCTTTGCGACTTCTAACCACGCAGTTTTGGCGAGCATTACTTCTTTGAGTGCTTGCTGTGGCGTTTCACCGATCGCTGAGCAATATTTTTCTAAAGGCATGATTACGGCAATTAGTGAACGAGCGAAGTTAGTGAGTAAATCTTCGCACGATCCAATTGAGAAGTTAGACTATCATGGAGCGGAATCTCATATTGCGGCGCATCTTTATAATGATTTGGAAAGAGTGGTTTTGCCAGCCTATCCGCAAATCAGTGAAATCAAAGAGAAGTTATTACAATTTGTGGGGAATGGTTGTTTAGGAGCGATGATGTCTGGATCAGGAGCCACGGTGTTTGGGATTGCAGAGAATCTAGATGCCGCAGAAAAGATCGCCCACAGTATCCGCAGTGACACCGTAAGAGTATGGGTGACCCAAACCACTAATCGGGCTATTGAAGAAGAAGTTATTTAATCTCTGGGAGAAAAATTTGGGCGATGAGAACTGATGTGCTTTGTGCGTAAGGTATAGTTGTTTTAGGCTTTGTTGCATGAATAATAAAGAAGCGAAAAGATGTAGGATTTTAGGATAG
>JBAXSK010000025.1:0-27988 GCA_037130765.1 Pseudanabaena sp. ELA607 | reverse complement strand
AAAATACCCGCTGCGGCTGCATCAATTCATCCTCCAGCGGGTATTAAATCTGAGCTAATAATCAAGCTCTTAATTTAAGAACTACTAATTTAAAGAATAAACATTGCCATCAAAAAACAGACGGGTAATGCCTTTTTTTACTAAATGATCTTGCGTCGCATAGATTAAATCGCCAGGGAATTTAATCACCCGTTGATTGTGATTAGAAAACCGCCGCGCCACTCGATGATTACCAAAAACTGGCACTGTGCGCGAGGAATTTTCCCCATCAGGAATCATGCCTAAATCCTGAAACTCTCGCAGAGGACGGGTGACAATTTCCGCTGCTTTATCCACCACCATATAGCAGGTCAGAGGCAATTCCGCTTCATTTAAAGGCAAAATCGTGATCACTTCTTGACGTTGGTAACCCGTCAGATAAGCACCGCCGAGATTTGCCACATCTAGCGCCGCAATTCCCTCCAAATCCTCATCGTCTAAATCGTCATCTGCCTCATCTAAATCATCATCTAGATCATCTTCATCTTCATCCACTTCATCTAGATCACTATGACTCAGATGTAACTTATGGCTTAAGCTTTCGGGTAAATCATCATCTTCATCGCCAAAGTCATCGCCCACCATTTCGTCGATTTTATCCAACTCTACCGCTGCATCATCATCAACATGAGGTAAATGAGATAATTCATCAGCAATCTCATCGGCAATCTCTTCTACAGCCTCTTCTAAACCCTCTTGGGGCATCACCCGCACCAAGTTATGGGCCAAATTATTACCATGACTACTCGGCACATGATGGCTATGCACGCGATTACCCTTTAATGTAATTGGTTCTACTTCTAGGGGTAATTGCACCACCGCAGTCTTCGCTTTGCCCCTAGATACGACAGCTTTTGACACTGTCCCATATTCTGCATCCAGCTCTATCACCGACTGAACCACCCCTAAATTCGCCTCAATCAGGGACAAATTCTCAGGCAGCAGATCATTTAAACCATCCAGCACAGCATCACCTAAGGCATCACCTTTAGTTTTGCGTCGCCCCTTCATTTGGTTTTTTTGAGCGACAATTTGCCGATACTCTTCGGGCGACATCATATCTTGCAAGAGTCGCAAGACCGTGCTAGAACTAATGCCAAACTGTTTAGCCAACTGTGTAGTTGTGGCATCAGTTTCGCAGTAGAGCCGCAGAATTTCCTGCTTGACGCTATTTGCAAGTTTTGAGACAGCCATCCGCTTGGTAATTGGTGAGGGTTTAAAATTTATTTTGTGACCGTCTCTCATCTTAGCGCTTTTATGGCGGTCATGGGTAAGTAAACTAAATTAACTTTGTGCTTTTGTTAAGATTTAATGGCAATATGCTAAGCCGGATTCACCGTTTTTTAAACGCTAAAGTTTAGGAAAACTCACCGTCCCAACTTAAAGTAATTGCATTTAGCCATCCATTTAAACATCATTTAGAAATTCCCTAGAGTTGCCTTAATCTCCCTTAAAAGAAGTTCAGAATTTGGCTCACTTATTTTTAAGGGTTTTAAGGGGAACTGGGGAAATCGCGTCAAGTTGATCTGTCGAGCAATTTATGCTGATTTATTCTTCAGGTTTTGAAGTTGTTACAGCTATGCTCAAGTTATGAAATACTGCGTTATCGCTTAACTGGAACAATTTAGACTATGGAGCGATCCGTAACCTATGGAGTGCTTCAGTGTAAAGCAATACTTTCTAAGTGCTTAGATTAAGTACTTAAAAATATCTGAAGATTCAAATAGGTGAATATTAAGCTGATGTCAGAACCAAAACCGGATCAGGATCTGTCTCAACTGATAGTTATCCTAGATTAGTGGTCGGCGCAAGCTGATTTTAAGAAATCTGATACAAAATACCCCAAACACAAAAAATATCCGAAATAATCGAAATACAAGAGGCGATATGCGACAAAGCTTGATCCGATATGGTTTGATGGCTGTAACTGCGGTGCTGGGGCTAAGTGCGCCCATATTGGGCATAGGAAATATCATCGCCCCTGCTGCGGCCCAGAATAATGTGATTTTATTTGGTCCCAATGGCAGCAATACTTTTCCCTATACCATTCGCTCTGCTAGGGTGCGACAACTCAATAACAGTGCCAATTTATATGCTACCCTGCGCCAAGGTCGGGCCGTTTCAGAAATCCACATTAACTATACCAGTGGTTTAGGGGGCTTATTCAATCCCGACAATATGGCCGTTAGGTTCCGTGCTTCGGGGAATCCTATTGCTGTCAGTAGTTTTACTTACAGCCCAGAACTCAATAGTTTACGGATTGCCTTTAAAGATCCCATTCAACTGCCCACTAATAAAGAAATTGAAATTTACAGCACCGGCTGGAGCAATCCGGCTAGTCGGGGAATGTATGCAGTAGATGTGTTTACCATCGGTACTGAAGCCAATCCCCAGATGAAGTTTATTGGTCAATGGCTGATAGACATTAACTAAAACCCCAAACTAAAGCCCCACCCCAGGCGACAGGAAATAATCCTAGTTAAATGCTGAAACTTAGCTAAATTGAGAATTATTTCCCGCCCCAGCCAAAAAAGCCGCCTTTTTTCTCTGGAGGCTTAGTTGGGACCGGCGGTGTACTAAGCTGCTGGAGATATTTTTGGGCTACTGCATCTTGAGGATTGAGTTTAAGGGCTTTTTGGAAACTAGCTTTAGCCAAGGCGGGCACGTTTTGATTCATTTGCACCGTGCCCTTGAGGGTGTAGATCTTGGCATTGTTAGGATCAAGCTTTTCCGCTGCTACCAATTCCTTAAGAGCATCGGCCCATTGTTTTTTGCCAATGAATAGCTCAGCCATATTGAGATTGCGCTGGGCGGGAGAAACTGCCGGACGGGCCGCCGGTGTTCCTCCCATACCTGAATGATTACCTAAATTCTGGTTAGCACTAGCAGCAGTGGATTGATTGCCAGGGGCGGGCTGAATCGGACTATCGCCAGTAGCTTGACCAATGGTAGCCGCGATACTACTACTCCCCGTAGTGAACGTTAATTGATTTTGCGTCATCACATAGGCCAGATTTAGTTCACTCAAATCGGCGGTATAGCGCAAAATATCGGCCAGATTTTGATATTGTTGCGGGGCTATTTGGTCAATGTATTGGTTATAAGTAATCTCGTGGGGCATCTGATAGAGCTTTTGGGCTAACTCAGCCGTGAGTGGCGGCACTGTGCCCTTTTGCTTGGCATCTTTTGCAACCATGCGCAAGGTGGCTAAATATTCGCCCCGTTGCCGATCACTGTTGAGGATTTGGTACGCTGGGCTGACCATTTTTGAGAAATATTTCGTGGCGAGTTCTTTCTCAGCATCGGTACGACCAAATACATCGGGATGGAGTACCTTTGCCAATTGTAAAAATTTCTTGCGGATCTGTCCGGCATTAGTGGTGAGGGACAAACCTAAGATGGCATAGTGATCAGGAATCCCCAGTAAACTAAGCCCTCGGTCTATTTGAAAGGTCGTTGGTGTTCCCATAAATTCCATCTCCTAAGTATCTGTTCCAGTTTACCCTCTTGACGCATTTGCGTTAAGGCGTTGTCAAGGGCTTTTCTGAGGGCAATATCATCTTTGTGGACGATCGCCACCAAGCGAATGCCCAGCATAGGGTTGCTGACCACTTGCAAATTAGGATTGTTGCGACTTTGCCAGATGGCCACTGGCTCATCTAGGATCATGGCATCAAGCTGGCGATCCTTTAATTGGGCTAACATCCGGTCAATGTCTCGGGAGGCAAAGACACGAATGGCACTACCGCGATTTTTGTTGTAAGTCTCGATGATCGCCGCACCGCCACTATTGGGCACAACCCCCACCCGTTTACCCACTAAATCTCGCAGCGAGCCAAATCGCGGACTATCACGGCGGATTAAAATCCGTTGAGAACTGCGGTAATAGGCCACGGTTTCGACAAATTTACCCTTAGTATCACCGGTTTCTAAGGCTCCTTCTTCCCTAGCACTCAGAATCAGATCAATTTGCCGCCCCTCTAGGCTATCGGTTTGGTTCTGCCAAGGTAAATTAACCGGACGCGCCTCCACATTGAGTTTTTGGGCTAGCTGTTGGATAATCTCCCATTCAAAGCCATCATAAAACTCAGTCTTAGGATTCCAAAATAAATAGGGGCCGCCTAAGGAAGCATCAATCCCGACCCGCAAATGCCCGCGTCGTTGCACCAAAGCCAAACTGCTATCTTCGTTAGCCAACGCCGCCGAGGAAAACCAAGAATTTGCCGAAGGAATAGTTACAGTGCCAGCAATCCCCCAGCCCGTGGCTAAAATTGCCATTGCCGCCAGATGAATTAGCGATGATTTGCCAAATTGTAACTTCATGGATTGATGGACTTTGATGATTAACTGGAATCTGTCAAATGGGAATTGATTAAGGTGATTTTTCCGGCTCTTTTTCCTTGGAATGACTCTGCTTAATCCGGTCAATAAAAAACTCTTCTAAGCTTTGTCGTGCCAAATGCATACTCAATAAATTGACATTTTGTACCTGCAATTGGGACAGAAAACTCGGCAAATCTCCCGCAAACTCCCCATGCCAATAATCTCCCTCATGGCTAAAATGAGTCAATAAAGAACTAAGTAAATTAACATCACCGCCCTGTCCTTTAACCTGATAACTATTAGTTGTCCCCAGCAATTCTTGCAGCGAACCCAAGGCAATTAATTCACCTTTATTTAAAATACCAATGCGGTCACAAATTAACTCCACATCGGATAAAATATGAGTATTAAAAAATACGGTTTTACCCTGTTTCTTAAGTAATAAAATTAATTCGCGAATCTGATACCGCCCCACCGGATCTAGTCCAGACATCGGCTCATCTAAAAAGACAATCTCTGGATCATTAATTAAAGCTTGGGCTAAACCAATCCGTTGCACCATGCCCTTAGAATATTGCCGCAGTTGTTTTTTCCGCGCCACCGACTGGGGTAAACCAACTAAATCCAACAAATCCGCAATTCTCTGGCGGCGTACCGTAGATTCTAGCTCGAAAATACTCCCCATAAATTCCAGCAGTTCCCAGCCGGTCAGATAATCGTAATAGTAGGCGTTTTCAGGTAAATAACCGATCCTGGCTTTGCTTTGCTGATGACCTAAGGGATAACCAAATACTTCCCCTGAACCACTGCTGGCCGGAATAATCCCCAGTAATATTTTGAGCAAAGTAGTTTTGCCAGCACCATTGGGCCCCAATAGACCAAAAGTTTCCCCTTGATACACCGTTACCGAACAGGACTGAAGTGAAGTGACTTTTTGATTGAGCCAGAAGCCAGTGCGATAATGCTTAGTTAGTTGATTGGCGACAATGGCAGGCAAAGGCCGAGTAAGATTAGCTTCTTCTTGAGACTCTTGAGCAGATTCTGTTATGGCAAATTCAGTCATAGGGATATTGCTAGCACAAAGAGTTTAGTCCACAGCATCAGTGGCACTTAAGCTTTATTAACGTACTTTGACGGAAATATGCAAAAAAATATTCTTTTGATTATTATTGTGTTGATAGCAAACATTTTTAGCGCGGTTCAGAGTTAGGATCGAAGGCCAATTTATTGCCAACCCATCCCTAAATCTTCAGCTTAGTCCCAGCTTCTCAGACCCAGCGATCATTCTACCATACCCTACCACCCGCAGCATTACTCTAGACTAAGCATTCCCTTGAGATTATGATGCGATGTATCATAATTCTTGAGGCATTTTTGCGGCAGTCTTGAGATCGCTTAGCAATTTAGCCAGCCCTACTGTATTTATTAGTTAACTGATGAGATCACTCTCACTACCATGTGTTATCTTAGCAAGCATAGTTTGGCAATTCTATGCAAAAGTTACTCATTTAAAATCAGCTAACTTATAAATTTGGATGAAAACACTCTATGTTAACCGACCATATTTATTAGGATTTATTTAAGATACGGCTAATTCCACGCTGATATCAGCAATTTTGACGGATAGTTTTTATTTACGGTAATTTTTGCGGTGATCCTAAAAATGCAAAACGGGGGACAATTCCCAAAAACTGCTTATGAGTAACATTTTCCTGTTGTCTCCAACCCTAAGCGCTAAAGACCGATTTACGGTCTCATGGGCATATTGTTTAGATAATTTCCCTGAGGTTGGCCAAGCATTGGTTGACATGATTTTAGGGATGGGGCAGCAGCCCCCGGATCGTTTGGTGGATGTAGTAGCCCAACCAGACATTTACGAGTCGATCAGTCCAGATATTTTACTGGTTTGTCAGAAGTGCAATATCATTTGCGAACACAAGCTAGAGAGTGAACTAGAAAAACCGCAAATTCAAAGCTATGTTGAGGCGGCATTACAACATCCCAAGCCGACCTATGTTGTCCTCATTAGCAATACCCAGTGTGTCATTAGTCCTGAATTACTCCAGAGTGCTGATGGCGTTTATCTATATCCCAAAGAACACGCCGTGCCTTATTTTTGCTGGCAGGATATTTATCCTCTCATAGGCAGGTTTAAGGAACGCCTCGCCCAAGAGTTTTTGGAATACATGAATGTTTTGGATATGAAGCCTTGGGATGAGCCATTCTGGGGTGACTTATTTACTAATCCGGCGACAGCGCAGTCATTTCGTCAGCAATGGATTTTAGTCCAAGAAACTTTTGAAGTAATGGGGATCAATACTAAACTCAGCGGTTATGCCTCATTAGAACTAGCTAATCCCTTACCTTGGGTGCAGTTGTTATATCTATATGTAACTCGTTCTGTGCCCCATGAAGATTTATCTTTTAGCAAGCCTTTTTTAGCAGCAGCATTATGGGTTAAAGGTTCCGAAAGTGAAAGAATGCGACTATTTCGGGGATTGCACGAATTAATTAATGTCCCAGCCCATGATGACGCACATCTTAGCTTTCCGATTGAGGTGCGCTCTAGCGTGAGTGAAACATTTTGGGCTGTTAAAGGGGTATCTCGGCCTAAATTAGCCGCCAGTTATTATGCTTCTTTAGAAGATATTGTTTCCATTGATGAAAATGTGATGCGGCAAAATTTATTACGATTCAGCCGTCATGTTTTTGAACACGCGAAGCAGTTTAACATTTAAAAAATTAGTCTAAATTAGTACTTGAAATGAGTTTAAGACTTAAAACAGTCACGATCAGGTGACACATAAAATTCCACCAATCAGAATAAATCAAAATACCGCAGGAGCAGTCTATTAATAACTTGCTTCTGCGGTATTTTATGATTCATCTAATAGTTTTAATGGATATTGATCGATCTAGCCACCAGCGGCGGTGATCGAATTGGGTACTAGTTGTCGTAAAGCTGCTTCTGCGTTGGCAAATGTCGGGGAATTGGCCCGCAATGTAGCAATATCAATGCCGTTAAAAGCAGCTTCATTGATGAGATTATTAAACGCTGCGGCCGCAGCATCAAGGGTTTCTAGGGATGGGGCACTGAGATAATTGAGCCAAGCATTAACTACCTGCTGCCCTTGCTGCCCAAACCCTAGTCCAGCCATCTCCACCACTAGATTAGGCAATGTGTCAGGGTTGAGCGAGTTAGTCAGGGTTGCTATAGCTTGGGCAGAAGCCGGATTGGTGGGTTGAGAGAAAGAGACATAACTAGTGGGATTAATCGTAGTACCCGCAGTCTGAACTACTGGTACAGGACCGGCAAATACTGGAGCAGCTAGACTAAAACCGGTAGCTCCGCTGACTGCGAGATAAACTAAACTAGTCGAAAATAATTTACGCATGACTTTGGCTCCTAAGCATTCGCTTTTACTGGTGTTGATGCTGTTAGTTTGCCCAATGCAATTTTCCAGCCGTGATTTAGACGAAATCGTGATTTAGACGAATATTTATTTATTTGTTCAAGATCAGGTTATTCAAGACCAAGATGATGATGTATCGTCAGCCAACAGTTATAATTCATCATCTCTTGGTCATGGGACGAATTAATCCAGATCTTACCCCAAAATACCTTGCAGAGCATCACTGGTTTGGCAGTTGTGATCAAGGGCTATCCTGCGCAATTAGGGATAGACAACAAAGCTTGCATCACAACTGCAATGGCACAACTCCAAGGAGAAACTATCTCGACGCAGGCAAATAATTAAAGCCGTAGGTGATCCCCAGAATAAATTGGGAGCCTGTACGACTTGCATTAGATACGTCAGAATAGATGGCGGTTAAATACAACGGTGTCGTCTTGATCGGCAGATAGGACACAGCAAAATTTAGACCTTGCCCAGCCCAACCCGTACTAATCCCCACATTAGGCGAAACCTGTAAGCCAACCCCCCCAAAAACTCCGGGGCCAGTGCCGTTAGTGTCATTGCGATAACTGCCACCACCCATACCGCCAGTGATCGACAGCAGCATTGGGTTGTCGCTATTTTTAGGATCAAGGGCTTGATTCCAACTTAAAGCACCATAAACCGAAGAGGGTTGACCACCGGCATCGCTACCATAGGCGGCAAAGGCATTCCAACCAACAGCCGCAGATAATTGCTGGCCATTAGCGCCTTGATATAGGGTGCGATGCAATTTCAGGTCAAAAGTACCGTTAGAACCAAAGCGGCGAATACTGGTCATATTAAACACGCCTTCTAGGGCAACAAACTTATCGGGATCGCCGATACCTGTACCCACAGCCATGCTACCGTCAATGGAGTCGCGCAATTTGCCAGCAGTCGCGCCAAATAATCCAATAAAAGAGTCGCCAGTCCGCATCCCAAAACCGCTAGGAATACCAGCAGATAAGCTGGGGTTATACTTCGGTTGCCGCAAAGCATAGGGAACCCGGGGAATTAAGTCTTCTTGTTTGACTGGTACTGGTGGTTTAGGGGTAGCAGTAGTAGTCGAAGGAATGGGGGTGGTTGGGGGCTTAGTACTTGGTACGCTGGTGTTAGATGGGGTAGTAGTTTGCACATTGGTTTGGGTGCGAGTTTGCCCGCTGCCGTTAATGCGCGTATTTTGGGTGTTGGTTTGCGTGTTTTGGGCGATTTGGGGATTATTATTTAAGCCGCCGGAATTAGCTGGAGTGACAGCCTGTTTTTTGCTTGGGGCTACAGTGGCTTTAGTCGTGGCCATTGGTGCTCGATTAGCTGCCTGACTGATCACAATGGCATCATTAGACATGGGGGCACTAACAATATTTGGTTTGCTAGAGCTATTACCCCAAGTTATGGCACTTGCTTCAATGGTTTCAGCGCTAGTATTGACTCTATTTTGGGCAGTGGCTGGCAGTAGATTAATAAAAGTACCAGTAACCAAAGCCATCGCCACTGAGGCCAAGGGCAGGGGTGATAGTAACTTAGACCGGGATTTTGACAACAATTTTGATAAGTAGCTACCCATATTTACGTCCATAATTGACTAATCATTTGCTTTATTGGTACACAGACTGTTGCCCAAGGTTGGTCATGGCATGATATTAACTTTTATGCTGTGTTATTGGTTGGCGAATGGTTGAAGCGATAATTCTTCACTAATGACCAATCAACATTACTAGAGCATAATTGGTTAAGTTATCAGGAAATTTTTGATCAACTATTGCGATCCTAAGTGAACCAGGCAGGTTACTTGTGGTAATTCATATTTTTTGCGGTTCAGCACATCCAGAGTCTAGCTCTGATTTAATCACTTATCAAGATATAGCCTGATCAAGATATAGTTTGACAGCCTAAAGTGATATTGTCTCTGATAAGGATGACCATTGCCATTGCGCAAAATACTTAACTTCAACAAATTTATCGGTGAACCAGACGACGGGGAAATAAGAAATAATTTAGATATTAGCATTGCTCCCCCGTTCATTCGGTGTTTTTGGTGATGAATCCCTTGCAAAATCCTTTCGCAAAAAACTTGTAACAGCCTTTGTAAAATACTTTGAAGAAGCCTTTGACAACGGTGCGGATCAAAGTCAATCAAGCGTTACGCCAGTATCCTAGCCTTTTACCTCGTAACAGTACACTCTTGCTAGGGATTTCTGGTGGCCAAGATTCCCTTTGTTTGCTGGCAGTTTTACGCCATTTGCAACCTAAATGGGGTTGGCGGCTGCTAGTGGCCCATTGTAATCACAAATGGCGCGAGGATGCGGCGGCTAATGCCCACCATGTGATGCAATTGGCAAGGCTATGGGAGATGGCTGGTTTTACCTTGACGCAACCGGATCACATCCCTAAAACCGAAGCGGCTGCCAGACAATGGCGTTATAGTGCCTTGGTGCAACTAGCCCAAGATCAAGGCAGTAAACATATTGTCACGGGTCATACTTTAACGGATCGAGCCGAAACCTTATTGTTTAATCTCTGTCGGGGCAGTGGGACTGATGGCTTAGCGGCTTTGGGTTGGCAGCGGCATTTAACTCCAGAAATTAATTTAGTGCGGCCGCTGTTGGGGGTGCATCGAGCAGAAACTCTGGCGGTGTGCCATCAGCAAAATATTCCTATTTGGGAAGATAGTACCAACCAAGATGTGCAATATCGCCGCAACCGGCTGCGCCATGAGGTTATGCCCTATTTAGCCGAGCATTTTAATCCCCAGCTTGAAAATTCTTTGAGTAACTTAGCCGAGATTCTCACTGCCGAAGCCGACTACCTCGAAACCCAAGCCCAGCAATTTTGGGATCATGCAGATTATTTCCAAGTGGCCACCAGCAGCACCAATCCCAGTCTTAACCGCGATGCTCTTAGGACTTATCCCCTAGCCCTGCAACGCCGGATTATCCGCCATTTTTTACAAGTAAATCTGGGGACTATGCCCACATTTGCCCAAATCCAGCAGGTGCATCACCTCATTAACGCGCCCAACACCAGCCGCACCCCACCCATCCATCAAAACATTTGGGTAGAGGTGGTAAAAAATCAATTAATTTTGCAAATATTGCCAAAATAGTCACTCTATGGCATCTTTAAACCAGTATGTCTACTAATTCAGTTAACTTATGGGTGATTGCTGGTATTTTCTGTGATGACAGATGCTAAATCGCGCTGCAAACGTTGCAATTATTAGCTTGAATTACTAGCTTGAAACCGAGACATTGAAATATTCTCCCGATATTCACCAAATATCTGCTCCAAAACATCTCAATATCCGTCAAGTTATCCGCTTATGCGCTGATGGCTTTTAGATTAATTGGGCAGTATCCTTATTCGCTGAGTGACTTGTAGGCGATCAAGATTTTGTGAGCCATCCTGTATAAGCTGTGACACATAGCCAAAAACATTCATGCCAAACATGGTCTCAAAATCGCACCCAGCAGCTACCGAGCTTTAAGTTACTGTAACGGATCGCGATTTTCCTTGACGAGAGCATAGACTTAGGCTCAAAATACCGATGTATATCTTTAATTTATCAAGGAGTTTTCAGATCATGGCTTTAACTGATACCCAAGTTCTCACCGCAATTGTTTTCGCTTTATTCCCTGGTATTTTGGCTTTGTTGTTGGGTTCTGCTCTGTACAACGCCTAAAACGCCTAGATTTGCTGGTCTGTTTGGCCCATTCTAAGGGCTAACCGAGATTGGCAAATCATACCCACGAGTTGGGACTGATCGCTCAGGGTCTGCCATTTGAGCTTTTTGTCAGAATATGTCGAAAATCATCATTATTAATTTATTCTCATTGATGTGATTAATAAATGATTAATTCACTATTTACTTGGCTTGAATGGCACGACTCATCATGTTAAAGTTAAATTAATTAAGGCGAATTAATTAGGTTGATTTAAGTAGAAATTGGTACGGTTAAAAATTTAGCCTAATAATTTTCTTAGAATAACTTTTTTAAAATAACGATTTATGAGCTAAGTTCTGCATAGGCTTTATGAAGTAAATGTGATCTTAATCGGTTCTAAAATTATTCGGGCTATTGGACTTAACTTGAATCTGATTAACTTAAAATCACCTTAAATAAGTTTTTTCGACGACTTAATGTAAGTGTATTTATCGGCAATTAATCAGAATTGCTTTTTTTAATAACTGCTAAATATGAGTATCTAAAAATTCGAGGTAGAGAATGGCTGCCAGAAGAGGGGCTTTACCCGCATCACTATCAGCATCCTATGAATCTGGCGCATATCAACGCCACAATGCCATCGCGATCCCAATCCGGCGCAGCAATACCTCGCAGGCTGCCCCAAAATCTACCATTGAGTCGGTGGAAAATATTGCCGCCGCCAGACGGAGGCGGTTAATTGAGCAACAATTTCGCAGTAAAGCCGTGGAAGCAGCGGTGGTGATTGTGGTCAATATTTTGATGTCTACAGCAGCTTTTTTGGCCTTGGCACGACTGATCCCCTACCAAAGCGCCCAACGCGATCGCCTAGACGAAATTACCGCAGAAGCTAGCAGTGCTGAGCAGCGGGTCAATGGCTTGCGTAATCGCCTCCCCCAAGCTTTAGATTCTGGCAAATCTCAGGCAGCCAATTTGCGGCAACAGGGTTGGATTAAACGCAATCAAATGACGATCAAATTGCTAGATCCTGCTACTGCCACCCCACAAAAACCAGATCAAAATACCCTGCCGCAAACTACTACTGCTCGTAATAATGTGGCCAAACCAACCCCAGCGGTACAAGATTAATCACGGCATTAATCACGGCGATAGTTTATAGTCATTTCAATTAAAGATGGCACAATAAAGGAGATAGATAAACGGGCAAGATGCCCGTTCCACAGGGATTTAATCTTTGTGGGTCAGACAAGATGTCTGACGTAGCACAACAACAGTTTTTTGATGCTCTCAAAATAAATTGAATCAACTATGCAAGTTTAGAAAAGCGCCCAAAACTCTGCATCAATTTCAAAGCCTAAACTTTGCGCCATCTGCTGCAATTTGGCGGTGCTGGTAATGCCCCGCTGCTTTAGCCAATGCTGAATTGTGAAAATTTTGCCCATCATAAACAGATCCAAGGCTTCGGCGTTGTATTCCAACCGATAGCCATCCCCTTCGCGCTTAAATTCGTGAGGTACAAGCATAGCGGTATAGCGGCTTAGTTCGGTGCGCCAATCCAAAATATAGGGCAACCAAGGATATACGGCATCCAAGCGTAAAAACCAGAGCCGTACTTCAGGAATTTCCGACAACTCGCGGGGATCACTCGCTTCTTGCTCCCAATGAATGGCAAAAGTCACCGCTTGATCCGGTTGGGCATCTTGGTCTAGGGTTGTAACGGCAGGATCAGCCAAAAATCGCTCGATCACAATTCGGGCAGGGCTGAGATCCAAGCTATTGATGCAAGCAGTATTGAGGTTGATCACCGGAGTCATAAATGGGTCACAGGGGGATAAAGCTAATTAAATTTTCGTGAAATGTTCGCGAGGGTTAAACGACTGTACCTGCAAGAGTTGTTCGTATAATTCCCGTTCGCGGTTGGTGGGATTTTTGGGCACAACGATTTGAATTTCCACGTATTGATCCCCATTGGTGCGGCTATCCTTGGGAAAACCTTTTCCGGCGAGGCGCAATTGTTGCCCAGACTTGACTCCCGGCGGTATGGTCAACTTCACAATGCCGCCAAGGGTAGGCACTTCTACCTGTACCCCCAACACAGACTCACTAGGGGAAATAGGTAACTGACAACGAATGTCCGACCCGTCGAGGGTAAAAAAGCTATGGGCTTGCAGAATAATTTTCAGATATAAATCCCCACCAGCGGGCCCTTGACCCTTGAGGCGAATCTTTTGCCCTGATAAAACTCCAGCAGGCATATTTACTTCTAAAGAGCGCCCATCTTCTAGGCGAATTCTTTCCCGTCCTCCCACATAGGCTCGCTCTAGGGGAAGTTCTAATAAAGCTTCGGAATCACGACGCGGCGGCGGTGCGGTGCGGGTTTGGGCATTGGGGGGACGATACCCAACATTGGCGGCCGGATCTGGGGCCCGCCCATCGGTGCGAAATTTACCTAATAGTTGATCGACAAATTCTTGGAAGTCATTGAACTGGCTAAAGTCCACATCACTGTTATAGCCAGGGCGCTCAAAATCAGGAGTCCACGTCCGCCCAGGAGCGCTACCAGGTCTAGGGCCAGCGCCACCACCTTGGAACCCCCCTTGTTTCCAGTATTGGCCAAACTGATCATATTTTTGCCGTTTGGCTGGATCGGAGAGGACTTCGTAAGCTTCGTTAACATCTTTAAACTTGTCTTCCGCTTTTTTATCCCCTTGATTGAGGTCGGGGTGATATTTCCGCGCCAAACGACGGTAGGCCCGTTTGATCTCTTCTTCGGAAGAGGTTTTGCCTACACCAAGGATGTCATAGTAATTACGAAAGTTTTGCATAGCTGCAACGGTGGTCGTCCCTAAGGGACTGGGGCTAAATCCAACTCGGCAACCACATTAACATACGCCAGTGGATTGGGGAGATCGGTAAACCGATATAGACCGGTAACCACAGCAGAAAAGATAGACTCACCACAGCGGGGATGCCATAGCTGATGATTTTAGCGAGTTTATCTTGCTGATATTTGGCGTAATGGGCGCAGGTTTGCACCACCAAGGCTAGGGCGATGAAGGCAAACACCGACGCAGGCATATAGTGATACAGGAAAATACAGCGACGGCTCAGGCTCCAAGGCAACCAATTAGCGGCGTAGCTAAATATGAGATAAAAGCCTACCCATGAGATGGGCTGTGACTTTGGCTGATCAGGATAAGCGGCAATTTCTGAGTTAGGGGCGGCTTGGAGCATTGGCTTAATCATAGAACCAATTGCCTTGGTGCTAGAGCGCCAGATTTGCCCCACCAATAAACCGGCAGTCATCACAATTGCCGTAAAACCAAACCAATATAGAAAAGGATTACCCATGCCTGCGACAAAGTGCATCCTAAATGCGGGGGGCTTAGCTTCGTGGTAGAGATACACTACGGGGCGCAATAGTAAAGGCCAACTCCACCATGTTGAACAGTAGGGATGCACTGGCTCTGAGGTGTCTGCACCGAGATTTTGATGAAAGTTAAAAATCTGTTGGTGAATTTCCAGAATACTGTGGGGAGTATTAATTTGTAGATGGGGCCACCATTGCAGCCCATAAACTAACACGGGCAAAATCACGCCCCCGATCAGGAGTTGGGGTATTGATGGCAATTTACGAAATCTGCCCCACAGCAATGATAATAAACCAATTAAGGCAATACCATAGCCTAAGCCAGTCCATTTAGCACTGACCGTGGCCCCTAAAAAAATTCCCGCTGCTACCGTCCACAGCCAGCGCTGTCGCCATGATTCAGCCCGTACCGCCCAAGCCGTAGTCAAATGGGTGCACAGCCCAAAAAACACCACATAGATATTAATCAAACCGTAGCGGGATTCGACTAGGAGCAAACCATCTAGGGCGGTAAACCATCCTGCTAACCATGCCCAGTTATGTTTACCACCGACTGCCCGCACCAGTCCATAGACAATTATTGGTGTTAATGCCCCAGCTAAAGCCGAGATCCAGCGATAGCCTAAAGGGTGATAACCCAGAATCTGAATTCCTAGGGCGATGAGGTATTTGGTTAGAGGGGGATGGGCATCAAACAGCGGCTCACCCCGTAAATAATTTTGGGCAAAAGTGGGGTAATAAACCTCATCAAAAACCACGTCCGATAGACCATCGATTTGCCAGAAGCGAGTACCTAGGGCAAAAGCTCCCAGGCACAGCAACCCAAACCAAGGCTTCTTTAGCATTCGCGGATTTGTGGTTGGCCGTCTTTAAATTCACCGACTAAAATCACATTCGCCACGCCGACAAATAAACCATTCTCAACTACGCCGGGGATGTTATTGAGGGTTTTTTCAAGGGACTCGGGATCAGCAATCTCGGCAAAAGTGACATCTAAAACCATGTTGCCCTGATCCGTGATCACAGGGCCATCTTTTTTGATGCCCATGCGTAAAACTGGCTGACCACCCAAAGCTGTTACCGCGCGGGTCACCGGAGCCACGGCCATCGGCAATACTTCCACCGGCACGGCAAAAGTAGAACCCAGTTTGTCCACTAGTTTCGATTCATCAACTACGACAATAAATTCCGCCGCTAGGGAATCGATCACTTTTTCGCGGGTATGGGCAGCGCCGCCGCCTTTGATTAATACTTTGTTAGGATCAACTTCATCAGCGCCATCAATGGCAATATCAATGCGCTCTACATCATCTAAGGTGCGAATGGGAATGCCAAACTGCTTGCCTAAAACCGAAGCCTGAAAGGAAGTGGGAATGCCCACAATATCAGTTAGTTCACCGCTGGCAATGCGTCGCCCCAATTCTTCGATAGCAAATGCTGTGGTTGAGCCAGTGCCCAAGCCCACGACCATACCAGATTTGACTCTCTGGGCAGCAGCGATACCCACTTCTTTTTTGAGTTGTTTGATGGCTTCGTTAGTAACAGTTTTACTCATAGGGATGGTTAAGCAGTGTTTTAGTAATTAGTAAAAAGTATTCAGTAAATTGGATCAGATGTTTGAGTTAGGTAATATTTGCCAATGGATCAATCAGGGACTGGTTGATGTGACCGGCATTATTTAATCTGAATAATTTAATCAGAATGTTTTAACCTAGATTCTGAGTATCCAAGGGCAAATTAATTCCCCCGATCAATTTTAGGTGTCAATGGGTTTGCAGTGGGAACGATCGCGAGAAAGCATATGCACGGAAACGTGTTTGAGTCCCAGTTTCGTCTCTAATTCATAGATATAGTCTACGGCTTCCCCTTGTTTCTCGCGGCGGTCAAGGACATCAAGCACTGCCATAATGTCGGTATCTTGACCTTTTTGGCCTGAAAATAAGTGCATCAGGGCTTCACTACAGTCATCATCGGCATAGATCGGAATGTAATAAATGTATGGGTCTGACATAATTTTGCATAATTTTAAGTTTTCGATGGCGACTGATTAGTTTTTTCTTGGGCAAGGCATAATACCTAACAAGATGATGAAAAACTCAGTCGTCACAGATAGGGCGCTCATAGGTTATTGCAGCACGATTAGGTGATGCATGGCAATGCCACTAGATAGCCATATTAATTGTCGCAGCATTATTGCCCAATTGGTATGGATAGCTTGTTAGCACCGCTTAACCCCATCTTTAGGCTATTGACCCATAATTTGCCCTATTTTGCGATCAATTTATTTACCATCAGTTATCAATTAATAATTATCAATTATGTTTACATCAAAAGGTAGTTTTAGCCAGTTTTTAAAGCGATTATTTTTAGCCTGCGTAGTAGTCTATTTAGTGTTTCGACTGCGGCAAACAGTGCAATTATTATTAACTAGTTTATTTTTGGCTGGGGCTATTGCGCCATTAGTCGAAGCGGCGGTTAAATTACGCTTTAAATTTGGCAAATCTGAATTAGGCTTAAATCGGGCGGGAGCAGTTACCTTAATTTATATTATTTTCTTTGGGGTGATGGCAATTTCGATTATGCCTGCGCCACGTTTATTACAAGAGTTAGGGATTTTCTTATCTAAGTTACCCACATTAATTGGCCAGATTAATTTACCCAATGGTACATTTTTGGGCTTAAATCAAACCCAGTTAACTAATTTATTACAAACGCCATTAATTGAACAAATCCAAGTATTTGGGCGAGAAATTGCCGGACAAACTGTCGAATTAACTTTACGCACTTTAAATGCGATTGGTATTGCTATTTTAAGCTTATTAATTACGGCTTATATGGTAATTAATTCTAGGGAGTTAATGCCAAGGGTTTTACGGTTTTTTTCTAAGGAAATTCGCCAAGAAATTGAAACGCTTTTGCCACCGATCACCAACTGTTTGGGGGCTTATGTGGTGGGTCGCATTGGGACTTCAGCTTTGTTGGGATTTTGTACTTATTTGGCACTAATTATTCTGAATATTCCCTATGCTAGTGCTTTGGGTTTATTAGTTGGTGTGGCTAATTGTGTGCCTTATATTGGTGGTTTAGTCAGTTTAACAGGAATTTTAATTGCCGCTTGGAGTCCTGATAGTGGAAATCGGGCTTTTTTGGCGGTAACCATCAGTTTTATCTTGCAACAAATTGAGGCTTTTGTGTTACAGCCTTGGTTAGTTGCACCTTACTTAAATCTTGATCCCATTGAGTTATTATTGTCGGTCATTGTGGGGGCTGAATTATTAGGGGTTGTGGGGGCAATTATTGCGCCACCAATTGCGGGAGTAATGCGAATTTTATTTACCCATATTAGCCAAAGATCAGTGCCTAAGTATGTGGGCAAATCGGAGGATGTAGATTCGGCTCAGGAACAAACTAACATTACACAGCCTACAACAAAATCTAATAATTCTAATTCTGAAAATACGGCACTTGCTGCTAATACTTCAGTAAATCAGGAATTGACTGATCAGCCTAAATCATAATTTAGTGATTCTCAAAATCAACCATTGAAAATCATTATAAGATGATGTAGACAAATCGTTGATTACAGTCAAGACTTTTCGGCATGACACTGTGTATATTGTCCATCAAACATTGTGAGGTATAAATTTGGACATATTTCTGCAACAATTTCTCCAGCCTTTTCTGAATGGTTTATCCATCGGCAGTGTCTATGCAATTTTCGCCCTTGGTTATACCTTAGTTTTTTCGATTTTGGGTATTATCAATTTTGCTCATGGGGCAATTTTCACTTTAGGGGCATATTTCACTTACAGCCTTTGTGGTGGTGCGTTTGGTTTTAATGGCTTATTGGCTAATCTGGCTTTACCTCCTAGTTGGCATTTACCCTTTGCGATTTCCACTTTATTAGGCAGTTTTTTGGCGGGGGGTTTGGGAGTTTTAATCGAACGCCTTGCTTTTCGTCCCTTGCGTCGCCGTCAGTCTGACCCATTGCTGACCTTGGTTTCCAGTTTAGGGGTGGCGCTGATCATTGTGAATTTAATTCAATATTTGGTCGGTGCGGAAATCTATACATTTCCCAGTAATATCTATGGTGGTTTACCGGTGGCGGTGAATCTCGGTTCAGATGCCCAGCCGGTGATGATTCGCACGGTGCAAATTGTGATTTTTGCTGTGTCCGTGGTGATTTTAGGAATTCTGACCTATTTGATTAACTTCACTCGCTTAGGGAAAGCCTTACGCGCAGTGGCAGAAGATGCGACTACGGCTAGTTTATTGGGAATTAACACTGACTTCTTTATTTGGTTTACATTCTTTGTGTCGGGTTTTCTCGGTGGTTTAGCGGGAACTTTAGTCGGTTCTAGTGTCAGTATTGCTGGCCCATATTTCGGCATTGGCTTTGGTTTAAAAGGTTTGGCGGTGATTGTTCTCGGTGGTTTGGGTGATATTCCGGGGGCAGTGTTAGGCGGTTTGGTGATTGGTTTAGCGGAATCTTTCGTACCTAGTAATGCTTCGGCTTATAAAGATGCGGTGGCATTCGCTCTATTATTTGTGATGTTGATGTTTCGTCCTCAAGGCTTATTAGGCAGGAAGTTTGTGCAAAAGGTTTAACTGCTCATGCTCAAGAAACATCACAATAGATAATTATCATCAATCATGGCAAATAACATGACGCGGCATTGGGGCATTATATTTTGGCATAGCCTCTGTGCCTTGATTTGTTATAGCCTTTGGGTTGTCTTCACGGGCGCTGGTTTTGGTCTTGGTGGCTGGATCAGTAGCTATGTTTCCGAAGCGATTCTCAATGATTGGGGCAATGCCCTTAGTTACGGAACTTTAGCGTTAATCATCGCTTTGGCTCAGATTTTGGCGGTTCGTTTAGGCAGGAAATTCCATCAGATTTTAACTAAGTTAGTGCTAGGTTCAGTCTATGGAAATTCTTTAACTGCATCGTCTCTATGGTCAGAAGGGCAAAGATTTTGGACCCAGTACCACGCCCTGAGTTGTGATTTAGTGGGTTATCGCGGTTATGTCAGTTGGCTCAGCACCACGATTTTAGGCGGTATAGTCGGCGGTAGATTGAGTATTCTAGCAAGTTGGAATCTGGCTTTAACTTTTGACGATGGGATAGATTTTCTATTGATTTATGGAACGTTGCGGGGCTTCATGACGGGATTATTACAAGCTATAGTTTTGCGTCGCCACAGTGTCCATAGGCTGAAAGATCGGGCGCTGTGGTGGGCGGTCATTACGGCTGGGGCGGGGGGAATTAGTTTCCGGATTGGTGTGAGTTTGATGGCGCGATTACAAATCTGGACTCCGAGTGTTACGGGTTTGATTTATGGCGCTTTGACGGGTTTAGGATGTTTGATTTGGGTTTATGGGAATAGGGCTAACCTGTTGGCTGAGGATACAGATTCTTGATTGCTTCTCAACAAACATAGATAACTGATGAATTTGCAACAAAACTAGGGATCTGTTTTCTGCAAAATTAAAGCTTGAGCCTTGCTCTCAAGTTAGCAGGAGCAAGATAGATGACTGTTTTATCACTTTTAGATTGGGCTTTTATTAGTAGATCGTGAGCAACCAGATTATTAAGATAACTTCTAGCAGTATTTACCGTGATTCCCAAATCAACCGCCACTTGTTTTGCTGTAAATTCCCAGCCGGGTTTCCTCTTTGCTTCCTGTAAAATCTCTAGCTCACCTCTTTTGAGTGTTTTTGCCACAGAGCTTTGATCAATCCAATTTGAGAATTCATGAAATTCCCGTTTTTTGCTCTCTATATGTGCACCTAGAGAATTAACGGCTTTTTCTATGGTATCCACTTGATTATAAATAAAATATGTCAAATCAAATTCATCGGTTTCAGTATAAAGGAATGCTTTATCATAAGCGCTGCGTTTTTCTTGGATTAGCTTACTAATGGAAACATATTCAAATAACCAGTAACCCGACCTCAGAATACTCCAATAAAAAATAGCTCTTGCGGTTCTACCGTTGCCATCACCAAAAGGGTGAATGTAGGCAATCATAAAATGCAAAATAATTGCTTTGATCATGGGATGGATAAAGTTATTTTGTTCTGAGTGATCATCGTTAGCAAATTCACATAAACTATGGAGTCTATCTTTCAGAGTATTATAGTCGGGGGGATAGAAATAATTCTCTCCGTATGAGTCAGCAACAATCACATTATTACTATTTCGCAGTTCTCCTGATATAGCATTATTTTCAATAGCATTACGGGTGGCAATTTGATGGAGTTCTAAAATAAAATCAATGGATAGGGTTTCATCCTTCTTTTCAATCGCTTTTTGCATCAGCAAATAATTATTCAGAATCATTTGCTGCGATTTGTCTTTGGGCGGTAAATTTCTTTGCAGCATTTCTTTGGCAATTTCGCGAGTAGTTGAAGCACCTTCTAATTGAGCAGAAGTAATCGCTTCTTCTTGCATCAGACTTCTAACCAAATAATGATTTTTCTCCTGGGATGACAAAAATTTACCATCACTAATCTGCCAACCACCACCAGTTTTTTGATCAATTGCATGGAGTTTGGCAAAAAGCGAGTCAGGGACGCAATAACCGAAGTAATGCTCTCGCTCTGCTAATAGCGGCAGGGTTTTAGTGATTGATTTGCGAGCCAATTTTGTCGCTGTCCATGCGGCGAGTTCATCCCCTGACTGAACCCTCCATTTAAACTCATGCCAATGTAAATATCTTCCTTGGGCATCAGTTGCTTGATATTTCTCAGTTAGGGCGATAAATTTGAGAGGTTCTATCTCTTTTAATAACTCTATAAAAGGTTTAGGTACTTTAATTGTTACCATAATTGTAATACTAAACTCAAACTATATCCTAACCTAGTTTAATTTAGTTTAGTCTAATAACAGAAGGAAATAAACGCAATTTTTAAATTTTGTGTTTGCTTTGCTAGATTAGATTTATAATCGGTTTTTAGCCTTATCAACTAAAATAAGCTATAATTCCTGACTATTGCTCAACCAGCAAAGATGATTGATAAGACAAAAAATATTCATAAATTATTTATAAATTTATCAGGCATTCGGGGATCGAGGCATTTATAATTAAAGATAACAAAAAGATTATCATACTAACCTGATTAAGATTCGCAATGACTAAGGCAATTGAAGCTTATTTGCAAGATGTAATGCAGATTTATCACACAGGGAATGCCACAGAGCATACCTATCGCCCTGCGTTGAAGAAGTTGCTGGAGTCTTTTGCTAATGATATTGTGGCGGTGAATGAGCCAAAACGGATTGCTTGCGGTGCGCCAGATTTCTTGATTAGTCAGGGTGGTTTAGAGATTGGTCATCTGGAAGCTAAGGATATTGGCATTTCTCTTAAGAGTTTGGAAAAAAAGAGCCAAATGCAGCGTTATTTTAATGCTTTGGGGAATTTGATTTTAACGGATCATTTGGAATTTCGGTGGTATGTGGGTGGGGAATTACGGCTCTCAGTTGCTATAGCTACGTTGGATAAGCAAAAGAAGATTAAGCCTATTCTTGATGGAATCGTTCAACTTGAGCAGCTTTTGCGGCAGTTTCTCTTAACTAAGGTGGTGCAAATAACCACACCGAAAGCTTTAGCGCAAAGGATCGCGGCTTTGGCGCAGTTGATCAGGGATGCGATTAATACGGCTTTGAATGATAGTGATCGTGGTGGGATGTTGCGGCAACAGTTGGAATCTTTTCGGGCGGTGTTGATTCGGGATTTGACGGGGGAGCAGTTTGCGGATATGTATGCTCAGACGATTTGCTATGGTTTGTTTGCGGCGCGGTGCAATACGGATCAGGTGAGTACTTTTACGAGGGAAACGGCGGGGTTTCGCTTGCCAAAAACGAATCCATTTTTGCGGGGGATTTTTAATCAGATTGCGGGTTCAGAATTGGATGATCGCATTGTTTGGGCGGTGGATACTTTGGCGACTATTTTGCAGCAAACGGATATGTCGGGAATTTTAAGCGATTTTGGGAAGCGCTCGCGCCGTGAAGATCCGGTGGTGCATTTTTATGAGACTTTCTTGGCGGAATATGATCCGAAGATGCGTGAGGCGCGGGGGGTTTACTATACGCCGGAGCCGGTGGTGGGCTATATTGTGCGGAGTGTGGATTATATTCTTAAGCAGAAGTTTGGGATTAAGAAGGGGTTGGCGGATAGTACGAAGATTCCTAGCCCTCATCCCCCAGCCCCTTCTCCCAAGGCGGGAGAAGGGGAGCAAGAAAAAAACTCTTTAAGTCCTTCATCTTCTCCCAAGACAGGAAAAGGCAATCAAAACTCTTTAAGTCCCTCTCCCCCCTTGGGAGAGGGATTTAGGGTGAGGGCAGATATGCATAAGGTGCTAATCCTTGATCCTGCGGTGGGAACTGGAACTTTTATGCATCGGGTGATTGAGCATATTTATGATGGTTTCAAGAATCAGAAGGGGATGTGGTCGGGTTATGTGAGCCAGCATTTGTTGCCGCGTTTGTTTGGGTTTGAGTTGCTGATGGCTCCTTATACTGTGGCACACATGAAGTTAGGCTTACAACTTCAAGAAACTGGTTATGACTTTAGCTCTGAGGAGCGTTTACGGATTTATTTGACGAATACTTTACAGGAAGGGTTTCAAATTCCTGCGGCGGATGGGTTTATGAATCGCATTCGTGATGAGGCAGAAGCGGCGAAAGGGGTTAAGCAAGATACTCCTGTAATGGTGATTTTGGGCAATCCGCCTTATTCCTATGAGTCGATGAATACTGATCCTTGGATTGTGAATTTGGTTAAGGATTATTATCATGTGGATGGAAAGCCATTGGGTGAGCGAAATCCTAAAGGCTTATTAGATGATTATGTGAAGTTTATTCGCTTTGCTCAGCATCGGGTTGCGGAAACTGGTTATGGGGTTGTGGCTTTAATTACGAATCATGGTTATTTGGATAATCCAACTTTTCGGGGAATGCGTCAAAATTTGATGCAGACTTTTGATGAGATTTATGTTTTAGATTTGCATGGTAATAGCAAGAAAAAGGAAGTTTGTCCCGATGGTTCACCTGATCAAAATGTGTTTGATATTCAGCAAGGGGTAGCGATCGCCTTTTTTATCAAGTATCAAGATAGTCAGCAAGATTTAGCTAAGGTTTATCATGCTGATTTGTGGGGTGTTAGGGAGGTTAAGGAGAATAAGGAATTAGTTGGGGGTAAGTATTATTGGTTAGATGAAAATGAGATTAGTTCAACTGAATGGAAAGAAATCTTACCTCATCCATCATTCTATTTATTTAAAGTACAAGAAAAAAACTTAGAGATAGAATATGATAACTTTGCAAAAATCAATCAGATTATGTCTATTAACAGTGATGGAATAGTTACTGCTAGGGATCATTTTACATTATCTAATGATGCTGATGACATATGGAATAAAGTCAATTCTTTTTTATCCTTAGACATTAAAGAAGCAAGGATTAAATATGAATTAGGTGATGATACAAGAGATTGGAAAGTTGACTTCGCTCAAAAAGATTTAGTGCGTTCTGGTATTGACTATAAAAATGTCATTAAAATAAGCTATCGCCCATTTGAGTATAAATATACATATTACACAGGTAGATCTAGGGGGTTTCATTGTACTCCTAGAGGCGAAGTTATGGGGCATTTGATAACTAATGAGAACTTATCAATTGTTACCACTCGTCAAATTACAAATTTAGATTTTTGTCATGTGTTGTGTTCAGAGTTTGCCTCAGAAAAAAAATATTGTTCTCATGATAGAGCTTCTCATGTTTTCCCTCTCTATCTCTACCCAACCAACACCCCAACCCTATTTGAAGCCGAACCAACCAACTCTCCAAATGGTCGCCGCCCCAACCTAGCACCAGAATTTATTAAGGAATTTTCTGAAAAACTTGGCTTAGAGTTTTGCCCTCATCCCCCAGCCCCTTCTCCCGCCTTGGGAGAAGGGGGGCAAGAAAAAAACTCTTTAAGTCCCTCTCCCTCCTTGGGAGAGGGATTTAGGGTGAGGGCATACTTTACTCCCGAAGACATCTTCTATTACATTTATGCCACCTTCCACTCCCCACAATACCGCCAACGTTACGCCGAATTTCTGAAAATCGACTTTCCGCGAGTACCCCTCACCAGCAATAAACAACTATTTTGGGAACTAGCCACCAAAGGCGACAGACTCGTACAACTCCACCTGATGAAAGAAACAGGGGCAGAAATTAGCAACTATCCCATCGATGGCTCCAACCTTGTCGAACAAGTCAAATACAACGAAACCCAACAACAAATCTGGATCAACGACCAGCAGTATTTCGCCAACATCCCCAACCACATTTGGAACTTCTATATCGGCGGCTATCAAGTCTGCCAGAAATGGCTCAAAGACCGCAAAGGAAGGGAACTCAGCTTTGATGATTTAGTGCATTATCAAAACATTATCTCCATCTTAGGCGAAACCATCGCAATCATGGGCGATATTGATCAAATCATTAGCAAACATGGCGGCTTTCCATTTTCATGAATCACCACTATGCTTGATAGCTCAATATAAAAATCGCTTATACAGCCCCTATCCCCTCCTGCAAAGTCCGCAAAACCGTTGCCATATCACCCGCCAACAACGCCGCTATATTCAACCACAAACCAGCAAACTCCCGACTGCGATAGATTCCATTCGGATCGGGTTCCATCTCAATATATCTACCATCTTCCAACACAAACCAATCAATTGCCCGATCAAAAGTGCGCCATACCAAGTATTCCTTAATGCCATTCCGTTGATAAGCCCGTTTCTTATCATGCAAATCATAGGAAGTAGTACTTGCCGCAATTTCCACCACCAACTCCGGCGCACCGACAATATAACCATCCTCATCAATTCTAGCACTGCCCCCCGATCTAAACAACACAATATCGGGTTGCGGCTCGTTATCTCCATCAAGTCTGACCGTTGGCTCATTACCAAGAAACACATCGTCAACAGCCATTTTATATGTCCACAACAAACCAATTAAGTCACTATGAGGTTGGGCATGGGAAACAAAACGCAGAGGGGAAGCCACGTATACAACTCCTTCGATTAATTCAGCTTTTTTGATGTCAGGGGCAGCCGCATAACGGCGCTCAAATTCGTTACGATTCAAGCGATCACCATTTTCTAACAGCGGCAACAATTGAGAAGCATGAGTCACGACCATAAAGCGTCTTCCGTTTTGCAATATCAAAGTTGATCTAAGGATGCGTGATTGTGGGGCAGCTACAAAGCAACATTATATACTTAAGTATAAAATTAAAAGCTCCAGAAAACAATCAAATATATAGCAATTTTCAGTCTGGCAAGGTGTACATGGTTCTATCTAAGCTAGTTAAACAAGGGGCTTAAGCCTCTTATCTGTAACTCACTAGTATGATAATTGCTATATTACGATTTAGTAAGTTTTTGCGGCAATACATCATTGAGCTTGCCACTGCGAAAGCCTTCCAAATCTAAAACCACCGCCGTAAAACCGTAACCCCGCAAAGCTTGGGCAATAACTTCTGGGGCAATCATGGCGATAAATTCCGCAATTTTGGAGGCTGGTACTTCGATCTTGGCAGTGTCTTCACTAGAGCGCACCCGCAGATCGCCCCGCCACCCTGCCTGACGAATGAATTGCTCAGCTTGTCCCACTCGGCGTAATTTCTCAATAGTGATTGTCTCACCGTAGGGAAACCGAGAACTTAAGCAGGGCTGAGCCGGTTTGTCCCACCAAGGCAACCCCAAAGCTTGGGATAACATCCTTACTTCTAATTTACTCATACCCACCTCAGCCAAGGGAGAACGCACCCCCCGCTCTTTCGCCGCTTGAATCCCGGGACGATAATCACTTAAGTCATCAGCATTTAAGCCATCCCAGATCATGTCATAGCCTAACTCTTGGGCTAAGGGTTTTAGGGTATCGTGCAGTTCGCTTTTGCAAAAATAACAGCGGTTCACAGGATTAGCCGCATAATTGGGATTATCGAGTTCATGGGTGGTGACCACTTGATGGGTAATGCCAATCCAAGCAGCTTGCTCTATGGCTGCGTCCAAATCAGCAGGCAGCAATGACGGAGAATTAGCTGTTACTGCCAAAGCTTGCGCACCAAGGGCATCATGGGCTAGTTTGGCAACTAAGGTGCTGTCTATGCCACCGGAATAAGCCACTAACACTTTTTCGCCACGGGCTGATATTTCAGTAAAAATCTGCTGGAGTTGCTGATATTTGCCTTGCAATGTCTGGTCAAGATTTAATGTTATGAATTTTAAAGCTGGCAGGGCAATAGATTGGGCACTAGTAATCATAAATTATTAGGAAATAATTATTTAGAGGAGCTATAGGAAAA
Source organism: Pseudanabaena sp. ELA607 (assembly GCA_037130765.1). Classification (GTDB taxonomy): domain Bacteria; phylum Cyanobacteriota; class Cyanobacteriia; order Pseudanabaenales; family Pseudanabaenaceae; genus JBAXSK01. The sequence goes on along the minus strand of JBAXSK010000025.1, from coordinate 786 downwards.
TGGTTGATCTGATTTCTAATTTAACTAACGCGAACGGGAAGTGCCGCACTCTATCCGTTTACAAGGATGAGTGACGGGATACTTCGACAGGCTCAGTAACAGAAAGTGAGTCAGAAAACAAATTGAGCGATTCTCGAATCAATATCAATTCTATGCTATAATTAGTTTATCAGTATTTGATATTCTTGATAAATGTATAAAGCATACAAATACAGAATCTATCCCACGAGTGAGCAAGAAACCTTGCTTGCCAAGTCTTTTGGCTGTGCGAGATGGTTCTGTAACTATGCCAAGAAACCTATAAAAATACTGGTAAGGGGCTAACTAGAGGCTATATACAAGGCTTACTCCCTGCACTCAAGAAAGAATATGAATGGTTAACCGAACCCTATTCTCAATGTTTGTAAGTCGTAGCTTTAAACTTGTCCACTGCCTACAAAAACTTCTTTGATAAACGGGCAATGTTGCCTAAATTCAAATCAAAGCACGGCAGGCAGTCAATTAGTTATCCTCAAAATGTTAAGTTTGATGGCGACAAGATTTATTTACCCAAAATAGATTGGGTGTATTTTCAGCGTCATCGAGATTTTGCAGGTGATGTCAAAACCGTTACGGTTTCTCGCAATCCTGACGGGAAATATTTTGTCTCTGTTTTGGTTGACGATGGCAAAGCTAATCCTGAATTAGTACCAGTGGATAAAGCTGTTGGTATTGATGTGGGATTAACTCACTTTGCGATTACCAGTGATGGCTCAAAGTTTGATAATCCTAGATTTTTTGTCAAAC
>JBAXSK010000249.1:0-5935 GCA_037130765.1 Pseudanabaena sp. ELA607 | reverse complement strand
ACACCGTTGTATTTTGCCGAACGTCTCACCGCTCACTATGGCACAGCCCAGATTTACCTCAAGCGCGAAGATTTGAACCACACCGGAGCGCACAAAATTAATAACGCTCTCGGTCAGGTGTTGTTAGCCAAACGCATGGGCAAAAAGCGCATTATTGCCGAAACTGGTGCAGGACAACATGGGGTAGCCACAGCCACGGTATCAGCGCGATTTGGTTTGCAATGCGTCATTTATATGGGCGTGCAAGACATGGAACGCCAAAAACTGAATGTATTTCGGATGAAGTTAATGGGGGCGGAGGTGCGTCCCGTAGCAGCAGGCACAGGGACGCTCAAGGATGCGACTTCTGAGGCGATTCGCGATTGGGTCACCAATGTGGGTGATACCCATTACATTTTGGGTTCTGTGGCAGGCCCCCATCCTTATCCGATGATCGTGCGGGATTTTCATGCGGTGATTGGCAAAGAAACGCGGCAACAGGCTTGGGAAAAATGGCAGGGTTTGCCGGATGTGCTATTAGCCTGTGTGGGGGGCGGCTCTAATGCAATGGGTTTATTCCATGAATTTATCGGCGAGCCAACGGTGCGGATGATTGGCGTAGAAGCCGAAGGTAAGGGGGTAGCTTCAGGATTGCACGCCGCGACTTTGACCCAAGGGCGGGTTGGGGTATTGCATGGAGCCATGAGCTATCTATTACAAGATACCGAAGGGCAGGTGCAAGAAGCCCATTCCATCAGTGCCGGATTAGACTATCCGGGAGTTGGGCCAGAGCATAGTTATCTCAAGGATATTGGTCGGGCGGAATATTACAGCGTTACCGATGATCAGGCTCTGAGCGCGTTGCAGCTATTGTCCCGTTTAGAAGGAATCATTCCGGCTCTGGAAACTGCCCATGCCTTTGCTTATCTAGAGCAGCTTTGCCCCACCTTAACCAGTGATCAACGGGTGGTGATTAACTGTTCAGGACGCGGCGATAAGGATGTCAATACGGTAATTCAGCATTTGGATCTGTAGTTAGAGCCTTATTAACTGGTCTTAGCTGAGGGAGTGATTTTGCGTTTTAGCTTTCCCTCAGTCCTCAGTCCTAGTCAGGCTTTAGTCTCTTTCCTGTAAATCAATTCCAGACTGAGGCTAAAGCCCCGACTACGATGATTAGAACAGAGATAGTTACGATCTATTTTAGCGAGAGCATTTACGAAAGGGGGAAGAATCAATTAAATTATCTTCTTCCACCTTAAAAAGGCGGATTGAGGGGGATCTCTTAGAGTCTTTAACCATAGCAAGTAATTCTTAAATGGTTGCTAAGATGGCTATTAATCCTTGATCTGTTTAGGGAAGATTAGCAAAGATTGACTCTAGGACTAAAATCACGGATTCACTTTGTGATCCCTAGAATGTAAACACCGTGCGCAAAGTACCTACAGTCATAGTTCCATTATTACTGTTGTTGTTGGGATTAAAAATGAACAGTAAATCTGGAGTAAGGGAAATGTTATTGCTCAGGGGCAACTTGTAATATAGTTCCAAATTAGTTTGGGTGCTATTGCCGACTTTCCCTTCGATCAAAGGTTGACCAATGCCCAAGCCTGCGGTAGCGCCTTCTTTGCCAAAATCGAGCAACACTAAGCCCGCTGACCATGTTTGTGGACTGATGCTGTCACCAGTAAAACCACCATTGATATAGGTTGGTAAGGCGTTACTAATTGCCACACCGCGATTGCTCAGCGTGCCTATGCCATAACGCCCAAATAGTGCCAACTTCTGATGCAAAGCCCATTCCAAATTTAAGCCGCCAGTGTTGTAATCGAGATTGTTCACCGTGGCGCGAGTATATTGCAAGCTAGCGCTAAAGTTCCCTTTAGTTTCTCCTGATGTAGTGGTAAACATTGGCGTAAAACTCAATTCCACTGTGCCTTGATAGTTATCACCAAATAAACCTTGATTGATGACACCATTGGAGGAATTACCTCTAGTGGCGCTAGCGGCTCTGGCAGCAACATAGCCGAAACGTAGATTGAATGGAGTATCACTCAGTTTCCAATCAATAATAGTTCCCGCCCCCTCATTAAGCGGCAAAGTGAGAGGATTATTGATAAACATCCGCGTCGAAAAATCAGCGGATTCATCATTGGCAAAGCTATTCTTATCCAGATGATCATTTAAGCCTATCAAAGTGCCAATCCCGACTTTAACATTACTCGATAAAGGAAAGTCATAGCGCAAACGTCCTAAGTTAACCCCCGATGACACTTGACTGTAATCGGCAGTGGACGCATTACCGAAGCCCATGAAGCCACGGAACATATCGCCGCCATTGTCCAGACCATCGGGCAACATACTGCCGTTGTTCCCTAATTCCAATCGGGTATGCAATAGATCACTACCGGTAAAAGTGCTATAGAGATTGAGCCGCACTCGCGCTAGGGCAGTGGTGTTGACTTGTCCCTGACTGGTCGTAGCAGTTCCATTGGGGCTAACTAATGCACTCCGCCCACCGCTGCCACCAGAAAATGCGATGATTCCCTGTCCTTCTAGTTTAGTAGTATTAGAGAAAGCTTGAGATTGCACCCGATCCGCCCGAACTTCCAGAGCCGCAATTTTCTGACGCACGGTTTGCAATTCTAGGCGAAATTCGGTCTGTAACTTCTGGATGGTTTCCCATTGATTAGCGCTAAGATTAAGGTCGGGACGCTCTGTACGCAATTGTTCTAGGCGCGTGAGGCAGGAATTTAAAGCTGCGACAAACTCAAATCGATTAAGTAACCGAGTGCCTTCAAACAAGCCTCTTTCATTCCCTGACAAACATTGATATTTATCCGCAAGGGAACGCACCGCATTAGCCGCCCAGTGATTGGTAGGAATATCTGCAAACCCTTGGCGACTTTGGGCAATTTCACCCATAGGCACAAGATTCTCATTCAATGCCTCACGACTAGATTGGCGCAATTCAGTAAGCAAATTCGGTTGATTTGTGGCAACGGGTAATGCTACAGCTTCTAAATTCACAACATCAATCGCTAAACCATAGCCACCTAAAGCTGAACAAAGCGTCAAGAAAAATAACCGCAATGCTTTTCGTGCAGGGTAAAACTGATCTTTCATAGTTTTGGGCGATAAATCCTATTCTAAAATACAATCTGAGATCAAAAATGTGGATGAGTGGGGATTAGTTCGGGTCTGTATCCATCGAGCAGATCCCTAAGTAACCTTAAGTAAAAACTTTGGAGTGAAATACGGTTGCGTGAAATCTGGGGAGAAGTATAGAACAAAAATTACTTTATTTGCTAGAATAAATAAGAAATATTAGCAATAAGCTTTTTATCAATCTAGCATAATGGATCATCAACGGCGCAAAATATTACGGTGGGGTTTGAGTACGGTGGGCTTGTTAGGCGGAGTGACGGGCTGCCGCTCCCTGGGTGCAAACTTCAACCATGAATCGACCACTAATCCCCCAGCGCCCATTGTTGTCCCGCCGATGGATTTGAGCCAAGCCACCCAAGACCGGATTAAAACCAGTGGACTCAATCCCGTAGCGACTTTGCGAGAATTTGATTACGGCAAAGTGTCCCAAGAAAACGGGCGCACGGTGCGTGAATTTCATTTAACAGCCCAGACTAAAACCGTCAAACTCAATGCCACTACCGACTTTATTACTTGGAATGTCAATGATCGCGTCCCAGGCCCAACCCTGAGAGCCACCGCTGGGGATCGGGTGCGCATCGCCTTTGCTAATCAAGCTGGCCATGCCCATTCCTTACATTTTCATGGTGAACATCCTGCCGCGATGGATGGCATCAAACCGATTCGCCACGGAGCCGCCACGATCTATGAGTTTGATGCCCTGCCCTATGGGGTGCATTTATACCATTGCCATGTGGAACCGGTATCGCGTCACATTGGTAAAGGGTTGTATGGGATGTTTATTGTTGATCCGCCCACACCGCGCCCGCCAGCGGATGAAATCGTGTTGATCATGGGCGGCTATGACACCAATGGCGATGGTCGCAATGAAATGTATGCCTTTAATGGCTTGCCCCACTTTTATATGCAACAGCCGATCACCGTGCGCCAGAATCAGCTACTGCGGCTCTATGTGCTGAATATGATTGAATTTGACCCCATCACCACGTTTCATATCCATGCCAATATGTTCCAGGTATATCCTACCGGACGCACCATGACCCCTAGCCAAGAGACCGATGTGATTTCTATGGGGACTGCCGAGCGGCATATTTTAGAGTTGCAATATCGGTTTACGGGCAAATATATGTTTCATCCGCACCAAGATGTGATTGCCGAGGCGGGCTGTATGGGCTTGTTTGAGGTCATTGCTGGGTAAATAAAATGATTACCCCTCGCGGTCTAGTTGTTGCTTAGATCAAAATAATTGGCAAATTATTTGCTAATTATTGTCAATAGCTGCCCAAAATGTGTTTTAATCTATTCAATTCATTTATTGAGAATATATTGCATTATCGAATAGATTATTAAATAGATTGTTAAATAATTTTAGGACTTACGCACTTGCCCGGCAATAAATTGTGGGCTAAAAGCTTAAACCTGTTTCAACAGGTTGATTTGCTTAAGTCCTATTTGCATTAATACTGGGCATTGATTCCATAACATTGTGGTTTATAGGCAATCGCTTTAATTATAATAATTTTATCAAAAAGTAGAACCTCACAGCCGACCAAAAGTACCATAGTCTAGGAAAAATATGAAACTTAATGGATTTTCTGTCACCATTGCCGAAGGAAAAGAAACATCTGATGGCTACGTTCAGATGAAGCATGGCACACAATATACAATCCTGCTCCAGAACGAGTCTAATCGACGCTGTGACGCTGAGGTTTACCTTGATGATCAACAAGTCGGCATTTGGAGAATAAACCCGTTTACCACAGCGCGGATTGAGCGCCCTGTCCATGATCATGGTCGATTTACATTTTATCAAGTTGGGACTTCCGAAGCAATCCAAGCGGGTATCAGCAGAAACAGCAGCAATGGACTGGTTCGCGTTTTATTCAAACCAGAAAGACAGCAGATATCTGTAGAGAGTGCTAAGATGGCTCGCACTGCTATGGCTGGAGGCACAGGTTTATCGGGGCATAGCGATCAAGAATTTACAACAGTAGCTGCACTTGACTATTCACCACAGGAGTTTGTGACGATCAATCTCCGTCTCATTTCCGTTGCTGATGAGCCTCGCCCTCTGTTTGATTCTACGCCCGTTCCACCACCAATAAGTGAAGTGACTGAGCTGAAACCTCAACGCAAAGCCATGACTTGGACTGTATTAAACATGGTCATTCTCAATGGCAAGACCTATGCTTTATTTGGTTCGGATGCTTCTACTAATCCTTATCATGGCGATACAGATACTAATGCAGTTCTTCCATTACTTGGCATCAAAAAGATGGGATTACCCACTCCCGCAGGACTCTATGGTGCAACTAGAACAAATGGCGGTGCAATGAGAGGTACTTGGTCGGGAGGGAAAGCGATCGTAGTCCCTGATGTGCAAGGTAATTTGTTAACTTCTCAAGCGATCGCTGATTTGCGATGTCAAGTACAGGGGCTAAAAGTTTTGGGCGAAGAAGGTTTTAGAATGGCGGAGTTCCATGATGGCGATAGAAGCGCTGGTGTAGCAGGTTGGGATTTTTGGGCAGATGCTTCAGCAATAGAAACCTTGCAGATATCAGGTCAGCGTTATTGGGTGAGCATTAATGATCAATCCGCTAATCCTTGGGGATAAAATAATATAAATATGATTTACACAAAAGGACTTGAAACCCTGATTCTAGCCTAGGTGCAATTCATGAATCCCCCCTACTTTTGACTATTTTGCGTAAGTCCTAAATTTATCAGTGCTTTATCACTCATGTTACGCAGAAGGTTATAAGACCCTCACCCCTAGCCCCTCTCCCTTTTT
>JBAXSK010000248.1:0-5964 GCA_037130765.1 Pseudanabaena sp. ELA607 | reverse complement strand
AATACCTAGAATTCCTAAGTATTTACCAGAAATAATGCTAGATGAAAGGCGGATTAGACAAGTCTTAATCAATCTGCTGAATAATGCGGTTAAATTTACTCTGGAAGGAGGGACAATCACTTTAGAAGTATCGCAAGTTCAACTCGAAAGCAGTACATCTAATCCAACTCCTCTAAATTATATAAAGATAGCCGTGGTTGATACGGGAATAGGCATCTCAGCAGAGAATATCCAAAAACTCTTTCAACCATTTATCCAAATCGATAGTGCGCTGAACCGTAAACATGATGGCACTGGATTGGGTTTGGCTTTAGTCAAAAGACTTGTAGAAATTCATGGAGGAAACGTAGAACTGACAAGTGAGGTGGGAGTTGGTAGTTGCTTTGCGATTAATCTTCCCATTAATATCGGCGAACCAGTGATCGAAGAACAAATCGAAAAACAAACTGGGCAGGACTTGTCAGGACAGCCTCAGATCGGTCAAAGCCAAACCGAAGGACTAATTTCACCCTTAATTTTGCTAGCAGAAGATAACGAGGCTAATATTGTGACATTCTCCAGTTACCTCGAAGCTAAGGGATACCGCATTTTATTAGCAACTGATGGACAACAGGCGATCGATCTTGCCAAAGCGGAGCAGCCCGATCTGATTTTGATGGATATCCAGATGCCCGTTATTGATGGGATGGATATCCAGATGCCCGTTATTGATGGGATGGAAGCAATTAAACAAATTCGCCTCGATCCTAATCTGGCTGATATTCCAATTATTGCGCTGACGGCTTTAGCGATGGCAGGCGATCGCGATCGCTGCTTAGAAGCAGGAGCTAATGAATATTTAAGCAAGCCTATTAAGCTAAAAGCATTAGCTGATACAATTCAGAATATTTTAAAAAATGGGAACTAAGATATTTATAGTTGAGGCTTGCTAAAAAAACTAAAATGATAAGTAGCTAGGCGCAATTAAATATAAATATAAAATCCCAAACAACCCAATCGCTGGTTGCTCTGCTTCATTAATTACAAGGAGTACAAAAAGAAATGGAACAAATGGAAAAAGATTATCTAGCCCTACAAGAAAGTGATGAGAAGTTTCGGCTTGCCTTTGATAAGGCAAATATTGGCATGTGTTTAGTCGATCTTCAAGGCAATCTTTTTCAGGTTAACGAGAAGATGAGTGAAATATTTGGTTATAGCCAAGACGAATTGAAAGGTATAAACGTTAGCGATTTGGCAATTGCAGAGGACAAACAGATTAGTTCATAGTTTATACATGGGGCGGTAGTAGCGCATGACGATAGCGCGAGATTGGAAAAACGCTATCGTCATCGACTGGGGCATATCATTTATGGAGAAGTCTTGTCATCTTTGGTACGGGATATCGAGGGAAATCCTTTATATTTTATTTCCCAAGTGCAGGATATCTCTGAACGTAAACGATATGAAATTGCTCTAGATGAGGCTCGTAATGCTCTTGCAAAAGCCAATGCGGAATTAGAAGAAAGGGTTTCGCTAAGAACAGCAGAGTTGCAAAAGAGTGACACGGCTCTACGTCAGAGTGAGATGCTATTTCGTCGTTTCAGGACAGTCTCAGATCGGTCAAAGCCAAACTGAGGAACTAATTTCACCCTTAATTTTGCTAGCAGAAGATAACGAAGCTAATATTGCGACATTCACCAGTTACCTCGAAGCTAAGGGCTACTGCATTTTATTGGCAACTGATGGACAACAGGCGATCGCTACCCTCAAAACCATACAAACAGAGAACCGCAATCCCACTGATTCAGAAAAGTTTATACTCAGCGAATGACTCTTCTAATTCAGCTTCCATAAATGGTTCTTTAGAAATTTAATTATCAGCACAAGTTCAAAAGAGGGAAGAATTCCCAAAGCTTAATCGGTGAGATTGCGATCGCATAACCCTGCCATGTTCCAAGTTAGATTTTAACAATCTGAAAATCGCTTAATATCAGACTATAAAAAATGCTGAGCAATCAGTAATAATTCCAACAAAATTTTAAGAAAAAATACAATAAGTTATCCACATACAAAAGCAAGAACACTAAAGTTAAAATATTCAAATAAGGTTTTGATATCCGAGCCCGAACAAATGCTGAATTCAAATAACTCCTCGGATTTATCGCTAGGATCGCCACAAAATTTTCAGGAAAGCTTTGCGATCGCTGCTATTGGTGCTTCCGCAGGTGGATTGGAAGCCAGTACGCAATTATTAAGAAATTTACCGCCTGACATTGGAATGGGCTTTGTACTGATCCAACATTTAGCGCCAGATCGCGATAGTCAGCTAAGCGAAATACTGCAAATGGCAACGCAGATGCCAGTCCATCAAGCGCAGGAGGGCATGAGCATTGCCCCAAATAATGTCTATGTGATTCCGCCCAATACTCTGATGACCCTCGATCGCGGCAGATTAAAGTTAGAGCCACGTCATCTGGTCAGGGGGAAGTACATGGCGATCGATGGATTTTTTAGCTCCCTAGCTGCCGATCGGGGTAGTCAGGCGATCGCGATCGTGCTGTCGGGAAGTAATGAAGATGGAACCTTGGGGCTGGGCGCGATCAAGTCGGTGGGTGGGATTACCTTTGCTCAAGACATAAAATCTGCGGAATTTCCAATCATGCCAATGATGGCGATCGCCTCGGGCTATGTCGATTTTGTGCTGTCACCTACGGAGATTGCGGCGGAATTGGTCAAGATCGGTCAAAGTAATCACGAGCATAATTTTGAACTAGGTTTAGATGAGAATGAAGACCCAGATGAAGACCCAGATGATATTTCTAAAATAATTAATCAGGAATTTACCGAGAATTTGACGTCTTTGCCGATGATTTTTGAGTTGCTGCACCAGGCAATGGGCATAAATTTTAGCTATTACAAAAAAGGAACGATCCAGCGCAGAATAGCTCGGCGCATGGGATTGCTAAATCTGATTGAGTTAGATGTCTATGGCAAATATTTACAAGAGCATCCTGACGAAGTTGAGAATTTATACCACGATATTTTGATAAATGTGACCAGTTTCTTTCGCGATCCCGATGCTTTTATGGCGCTGAAGGAGTTGGTATTTCCTGTAATTTGCCAAAACAAGCCGTCCAATGAGCCAATTCGGATCTGGGTTGCAGGTTGCTCCTCGGGCGAAGAAGTTTATTCGATCGCCATCTGTCTGATCGAATATCTTGACAATCGCCCGATCCGACCTCAAATTTCAATTTTTGCCACGGATATTAGTGAAATTGTGATTAGTAAGGCAAGAATCGGATTTTACGAAGAGAATTTATTAAAAGAAGTTTCGCCCGAACGGTTGAGTCGCTTTTTTATACCCCTAAAAGGCGGCTATCAAATTGGGAGTATGGTGCGTGATTGTTGTGTATTTGCGAGACAAAACTTGACTAGCGATCCGCCATTCTCACGGCTAGATATGATTAGCTGTCGGAATATGCTGATTTATCTAGAGCCGATACTTCAGAGAAAGATTATGCCGATTTTTCACTATGCCCTCAATCCCGCTGGATTTTTGATGTTGGGAAGTTCCGAAGGAATTGGCAAGTCTACGGATTTATTTGCACCCATCGACAAAAAACAACGCATTTATAAACGTAAAATGACACCGACGCGGATGAATTTCAATTTTATTAAAAGTATCTATGAAACTATACCTGTGAATATTTCTAAACCGAGTAACGCGGCGGCGGAAATCGATCTAGAACAACTCGCCGATCGGGCGGTGCTAAGTCGCTATGCACCTGTGGGCGTGATGATCGATGAAGAGCTAGAAATTTTGCAGTTTCGCGGGCAGACCAGTCCTTACTTAGAACAGCCATCGGGCAAGGCAAGTTTCAATCTGTTAAAAATGGCACGGACAGAATTAAAACTAGAACTGCAATCGGTAATTTACAATGCCAAACAACAGGATCTGCCATATACAAAAGATGGGATCGAAATGTTTCAGGGTGTGCTGGTCAAACTGGATGTGATTCCCTTAAAGTGGAATAGCGATCGCTACTTTTTAGTGTTATTTGAGAGCCGTCCTAAACCAGCCACAACAGACACAATAGCGCCAATATCTCCAGCCAAGTCGAGCCAAGAACGTCAGACCGAAGCCGAACTAGCTGTGGCGCGACTCACCCATGAATTAGAAAGCACAAAAAAATATTTACAAGCGATCGTTGAAAACCATGCAGTCGCCGATCAAGAACTCAGAGTCGCCAGTGAAGAGATTTTGTCTAGTAATGAAGAATTACAAAGCACCAATGAAGAACTAGAAACTGCTCAAGAAGAAGTCCAAGCCACAAATGAAGAGCTAAACACCGTCAATGATGAATTACGTAGTCGCAATCTCCAGTTACAGTTGTCTAATAATGACATGCAAAATCTACTCTCTAGCGTCAACATTGCCATTTTGATGCTATCTAGTGATTTGCGGATCAGGCGATTTACGCCCATGACAGTGCAGATATTGAATCTGATTCCCACCGATGTGGGGCGACCTGTTAGCGATATTCAAACCAACATTGATGGGGTAGATTTGGTTGGATTGGCGATCTCGGTAATTGATACCCTGATTCCCTATGAGCAGGAAGTGCAAGATCGATCGCAACATTGGTATAGCCTGCGAATTCGTCCCTATCGCACTCTCGAAAACGTAATTGATGGAGTAGTGATTAGTTTAATTGATATTGATTCGATCAAAAAATATTCCATAGAATTAGCCGCCGCAATGCTTGCCTCTGAAGCCGCAAATGAGGCTAAAAGTAGATTTCTGACAACTATGAGCCACGAACTCCGCACCCCGCTAAATTCTATTTTAGGCTTATCAGAATCCCTTAAAGACGAGATTTTAGGCTCACTGAACGAAAAGCAATTAAAGGCGATCGCCACAGTCGAGTCAAGTGGCGAACACTTGCTATCTCTAATTAACGATATTCTCGATCTATCAAAAATCTCATCAGGCAAGATGGAACTAGATATTGCATCAGTCTCAGTCAAAGATCTCTGTATTTCCAGTCTATCCTTTATTAAACATCAAGCATTTCAAAAGAGGCTGCAACTCAATAGCAATATTCCACCCGATATAAACAATATCAATATCGATGAGCGTCGGATCAAACAGGTATTGATTAACTTGCTGACAAACTCAGTCAAATTCACTCCAAATGGAGGAAATATCAATCTCCTCGTTACTTTCGGTAGCGGCAATACATGGCAAGGCGAAGCGACAATTCCCCAACGACTTAGAGACATGAATTCACCGACGATCGTATTTCAAGTTGTAGATACTGGCATTGGCATTGCCCCCAACAATTTACAACGACTCTTTCAGCCCTTTGTACAAGTAGATAGCGCCCTTAACCGTCAGTACGAAGGCACTGGTATAGGACTCGCCCTAGTTAAGCAGATTGTCGAACTACATGGTGGTCAAGTCATGGTTGAGAGCGAAGTTGGACAAGGTAGCTGCTTTACAGTTGCCCTGCCCTACGATCTATCTCAGTCTAGTGCTTCAGAAACTGAACCAACCGCCACAACTTCACTGCCACTGGGCGTAAATCCTGAAGCCGTAAATCCTGAAAGTGCGATCGCGCCTCTTATTCTGCTAGCTGAAGACAACGAAGCAAATATCGAAACCTTCACCTCCTATCTGACCGCTATCAATTACCGTATCATCGTCGCCAACAATGGAGAAGAAGTTGTTGCCATGGCGAAAGCAAATTCCCCAGATATCATCCTCATGGATATTCAAATGCCAGGCATGGATGGTATCGAAGCAATGAAGCAAATTCGCCTCGATCTTAACTTGATTAATACTCCCATCATTGCCCTAACTGCTCTGGCGATGGAAGGCGATCGCGAGAAATGTCTAAAAGCTGGCGCTAATGAATATTTGAGTAAACCAACGCCAATTCAAGGATGAAATGCAACACCTAGAGATCTTTGCATAAAGGGACT
>JBAXSK010000247.1:0-6011 GCA_037130765.1 Pseudanabaena sp. ELA607 | reverse complement strand
TTGCGGTTAAGGATGCATATACATTTGATTTTCTGGAATTAGCGGATGAACATAGTGAACGCGAACTTGAGAAGGCAATGGACGATCGCGTGAGGTTGGATGGTGAGAATGCGGCGATTGGAATTATTTTTTGTAAGTCAAAGGATCGGACGATTGTGGAGTATGCGTTGCGGCAGTCGAATCAGGCGATCGGGGTTGCCACTTATCAAATTGTGTCGTCTTTGCCGTTGGAGTTGCAGGGACAGTTGCCTGCTCCAGAGCAGGTGGCTAGGTTGTTAGGGGGAATGTAGGCATTTTTATTTTGATGAGAATATTGGGTATGCGATGACATTAGCGCTGCCGAGATTTTAAATATTTTAGCTTCTATTTCTGGGGATGAGTAGCAGCAGTCTGTCCTTTGTTAGTACGCATATAATACTTTCCTTGTATCGTTGAAGATCGCGATGTCAACCTCTTCATTCCTTTGCAAGGTGTAATTCTCACCCTTAAAAGTCTCTCTTCCTGTCTGACTGAGAAAATTATCGACAACGACAACCGCTCTAGAGCCAGCAGGAGCTAGATCTCCCATCTTGGCGATCGCGGCAGGATAACCTTGCTTTTGATTTAGGTCAGCCAGATCGATATTGGTGGAGTAACAATTTCATCAGGTTAATCGTTTGATTTTTAATGATTAGGCTATAGTATATTTTTATTGCTCATTACAGTGAGGTTATCTAGATGAGAGCAGTGGAAGCTACGGGGACAATTGATCGCGAAGGGCATTTATTGCTGGATCAGCCTTTTGGTGAGGACATAGCTAGTCGTGTCCGTGTGATTGTGTTGTTTTCTGAACCAGTTCAAGAGTTGGAAGATGATCCTGATGATACGCCTATTGAGGAGGTGAAGGCGAGTTTGAAAAGGGCTTTTCAGCAAGCTAAGGCAGGGAAAACTAGACCGATTTCTGAATTGTGGGACAGAATTGATGCTTAGTGAAAACACCCCAATTTCTATCAGGTTTGCTGATGAGTTTGAAGAGAATTTGTATCGCCTCTCCAAAAGATTTCGTAATATTCGTAAAGATGTTGTGGGTGTGATTGAGCAAATTCAGGCTGGTAATGTTGTGGGCGATCGCATTGCTGGTCTGGGTGAAAATTATATTGTGATTAAGGTCAGGGTAAGGAATAGCAATATCCAAAAGGGGAAAAGTGCGGGTTATCGGTTGGTTTATCAGGTTGAGTCTCCGACTAATGTACTGCTGTTGACTATCTATTCAAAAAGCGATCGCAATGACATTAGCGCTGCTGAGATTTTGAATATTTTGGCTTCTATTTCTGGGGATGATGAGTAATTTGTCAGTCCGCAAAATGTTTTCTCCCCTATCGCCACTTGTCTTGCCATATCCACATCCGTCGCATCGCGAATGAAGTCAAGGGGATTACAAATCCCACTTTCAGGAAAGCTAGGGGCAAAGATGCTGACCTTGTATCCCGCATCCGCCGCAATTCCTGCAATCCGTGAGGACTGCTCAGCATATTTGTAGTCGTAGAGAATAATCGGAAATCCTTGATCGATCGCACTCCGAATCGCAGGATCGATCACTCCATATGTTTTACCCGAACCAGTGCCACCCAGCACGGCAATGCCGCGATTAGCATCGGGTAGCCAAATTGTCCGATCTGTTTTTGATACCTGAATGACTTTTGGCTTTTCGCCATCGGTTGGTTTTTCAAAGTGCAAGCAATTGATAAGCGATCAGGGGATAATACATGATTGGAGCTTACAATAGCGTGATACTTTAATTTACTAGCAAAGCTTTTTACCGCCCAATTAAGCTATTCCGCTTGTTGAACATTTACGAAAAATAAATTATGAATAAAACCAAAATACTCTTTCTTGCAACAAATACTAGCCATGCAGCACAATTAGCTCTTGATGAAGAAATACGTGCAATTCGTTACAAAATACGACTCTCAGATTATCGCGATCACATAGAATTAATTCCAAATAAGGCAGTACGTCTCGGCGACCTGTTGGACTATCTTAACGAGCATAAACCACAAATTGTCCATTTTAGCGGTCATGGAAATGAAACAGGTGAAATTATACTTGTCGATAATGATGGAAAGTCTAACCCAGTCAGTAAGGAGAAGCTTCAAGCCTTATTTACAACATTAAAAGATAATATCAAAGTTATCTTTCTTAATGCTTGCTATTCCAGTGTACAGGGAAAAGCAATTGCAGAAATAATTGACTTTGTTATCGGGATGGATTCATCAATCGAGGATGAAGCTGCTATTGAATTTTCTAAATCTTTCTATAGTGCGATAGGATTTGGGCGTACTGTTCAAGAAGCCTTCGAGCAGGGGACATTATCACTTAAAGGAACTCCTGAAGAAAAAACTCCACAATTGATAATAAGAGAAGGGGCTGATCCTTCTAAAAAAATTGTTGATCCTAATATTCTTTCTGATCTTGATATATTAAAGCAACATCGAATAATATTTGATCGTGCAGCATTCTGTGTCTCTTGTATTATGGACTTATCTTTAAGAGAATTATCAGATGCTATTGACGATGTTCAAGCTGCGCTAAATACAGGTAGTCTATACTCTAGAAGTGGAAACCTCTTAAAACATTTTCCAACTAAAAATGGATATAGCACGGATGATTTTTGCCAAACATTCACAGAGATAATAGACTGCTTAACGAGTCTCAAGCGCCTACTTGGTGTATTTAAAGATACTTTACAAAAGATTAATCCTAATTACGATTTTGATTATGCAAACTTCCTTTCAATGTTTCAGTCGATCAGGCAGAAAACAGCTATTCTTAAAGCTATTAAACAAATGGATAACATTGATAAAAAGCGGAATGAAATTTTGAATCGATTAAACAGATTGTTACAAAAACAGGGGGAGAAAGAATTTTCTTTGATAGAACTTTCGAGTGATTTGATTAAAAATGGAAAGGTTAACGTTGATAAAAAGGTTCTTAAGTATTTACAAAATTAATATATTCAACCAGTACAGCCGTTGACTATAGTACATAAGACGCATTAATCTAATTTTTGTTTGTACAACTTTCCCAAAAAGTGTAAAACCTCCTTGTTACTATTCATATTTCAGCAAACTATTATTTTTATGCTAAAATCAAAATCTTCGTCCAACATTCCTGAATTCATTACTCCTAATTTTGAGAAATCTGAAAAAACATTTGCAAAGTACTGCTACTTGTACGATCCTCTCGTTCTCAGAGATTCAGCTATGATGTTTGAAAATCCCAATGAAACCCCAAACACATGGAGTACATGGCACTGGGAAGGATTTACTCGTTTTATTGGGAAATCCAATCTAATTTACTACTACTCATGTGTAGCACCCTATATCGAGAAAATCACTTCAAATAGAGCGATAGAATTGGTTGAAAACTATCAGAAAGAAATTTCCTCTAGAACGGATAGTAACAAAAGATTTTGCGTTGAAAGTTTACTCGAAACTCTTAGTAAAAATCTTGATCAATTTTTCTTTGTTAAGCAATATATTTTTTATAAATGTAAAGATAAAGAAGGATGGCTGATTGTCTTGCGAACAAAAGACACTAAGAATGAATTTGTGAATCCAATAAAAGGTCGCGGTGAAACTTTGGAAGAAGCAAGTATTGACTTTGCAAAAAATCAATCTGCACAATTTACCAAAAATAATTCATATATAAATATCTTGTTAGACAATGAAATTCCACTTACAACCAAAGATATGTTTCTTTACTGTTCCAAATTTGATCCTGAAGTTGACCCATTAAGTTCAAGATTTATAAGACCGCGCCAATATTCTAATTCTACAATTCCTTATAACTACAGTTTAAAATGTGAATCAAGTAAAACAGCTTTCTTTCTGGATATAGATTATAAAAATGTTAAGTGGAGAATTAAAAAGCTTTTAAAACTTGAGAATGAAAGTCCTATAATAGGATGTACATTGCCTGTTGAGACAAGTCATTTTACTATTGAGGAAGCATTCCGAAACTGTGAAGCAAAAATTGAGCATCTTCAAAATAATCCCGAAGATCTAAGACAAGCAGTTGCCGACCTTGAGAGGGAAACTATGGCAAAGGACTTGGAATATGATCGTCTTGAAGGGGAAGCATTTATTGACTCCATGATTTCTGAGTATGGAGAAGATATTTTTCCTGATCGTTAACTTTGTATATATAAATCTAGTAGTAGCTAAAATGACTTAATCTAATTTTTATTTACACAACTTTCCTAAAAAAGTATAATATTTTCTTAGTAAGTAAGCCATTATTTTATGCTAAAACCAAATTCTTCATCCAATACTCCTAAATTTATTGCTCCCCATTTTGAAACATCTGAAATATTTGCAAGATACTGCTACTTATACGATCCTTTAGTTTCTATAGGTTCAGCTATTGTATTTGAATATTTCTCTCTTGAAATACTAAGAAGATGGCATTGGAATGGATTTATACATCTAAAAAACAATTGTGCTAAGAAATCTAAACTAACTTACTACTACTCGTGTGTAGCGCCTTATATAGAAAGAATTACTGGAGATAGGGCGGTTAAGTTGGTTGAAGAAAATATTTCTTCTCGAAAAAGTGCTAACAAGAGGTTTAATGCTGAAAAATCACTCGAAGCTCTTAGCAGAAATCTTAATCAATCTTCCTTAATCAAGCAGTACATTTTTTATGAATGTGAAGACAAGAAAGGATGGATGATTATTCTACGCACAGAAGATACTAATAATGAACCTGAGTACCCAACAATAGGTATAGGTAGTACTTTACAAGATGCGGGTATAGATTTTGCAAAAAATCAATCTCAGGAATTTATTTTCCAACATTCCTCTATAAATTTCTTTTTAAATAAAGAAATTCCACTTACACCTCAAGATATGTTTGTCTACTGTTCTAAATTTGATCCTGAAGTTGCTCTATCAAGTTCCAGATTTATAAGACCGTATAAATATTTAACTTCTACAATTCCTGATAGTTACAGCTTAAAATGTCAATCAAGTCAGACAGTTTTCTTGATGGAAGTAGAGTGTAAACATATTAAGTGGAAAGTTAAAAAATTCTTAAAACTTGAGAATGACAGTCCCTTAATAGGAGACGAATTACCAGTTGAGGTAAGTCATTCCAAACTTCAAGAAGCATTTCGACTCTGTGAAGAAGAAATTAGTCGTCTTCAAAATAATCCCAAAGCTTTAACTCAAGCCATTCGTAATCTTGAGCAACAAACTTTAGAAGAAGAAGAAATGGAATATGATTATCGTGAAGGGCAAACATTTGTCGATTCAATGATTTCTGAGTACGGGGAAGATGTTTTTCCTGATCGTTAATTTTGTATATATCAATCTAGTAGTAGCTAAAATGGCTTAATCTAATTTTTATTTGCACAGCTTACCAAAAAAGTATAAGATTTTCTGAGTATTATCCAAATTTAAGCAACCCTTTATTATTATGCGAAATTTTCCAAGACCAAACTTTTCATCCAACACTCCTGAATTTATTAATCCACATTTTGAAAGATCTGAAGCGTTTGGAAAATATTGCTACTTATACGATCCTTTAGTCTCTATAGATTCAGCTACTAAGGTTGACTATTTTTCTCTTGAAAATCTGGGAAGATGGCATTGGAAAGGATTTACACTTCTAGATGAGAACTGTGTACAGGAATCCAAATTACTTTACTACTATTCATGCGTGGCTCCTTATAGACAGAGAATTACTTCAAGTAGGGCTATTAAGTTGGTTGAGAATTATCAGAAAAAGCAATCTTCTCAAGAGATACAGAACAACAAATTTAACCATGACAAATTATTGAAATATCTCAGTAGGGAATTAAATCAATCAACCTTACTCAAGCAGTATATCTATTATGAATGTGAAGATAAGAAAGGATGGATGATTATTTTGCGTCCGCAAAATGTTGAAAATGAATCTGATTATCCAACAAAAGGTCGCCAATTCAAGGATGAAATGCAACACCTAGAGATCTTTGCATAAAGGGACTC
>JBAXSK010000246.1:0-6012 GCA_037130765.1 Pseudanabaena sp. ELA607 | reverse complement strand
CTTTTTCCTTGTTCCCCTCTCCCTTTTTGGGAGAGGGGCTAGGGGTGAGGGTCTTCTAACCTTCTGCATAACATGAGTTAATTAGCTGTACAGTTTAGTTAGCCATTAAGCTGTAATTAGTTTGGGTTAACTCTTTTCTTAGATGTTGAGATGGATATAGTTAGTGTCAGATAATCTGCCGTCATCAATCCCCATATTTTTAGTGCGTCCGGCTCGGCATCATGATGTGGAGTCAGTGGCGGACATTTTGGCCCTGAGTTTTTATGGTTATCTAATCTCACCGACGCTAGCAGAAAATCCCTCTCAGGATTTATCTCCGACAACGACTAATCCCAGTGTTTCTTATCAAACTCATCTTAGTCAAAATAATCTTAATCAAGCTGATCATAAGGCAGACGCTGCCTCGAAGTCATGGCTAGAGTGGTGCTTAACTAATTGGGCGGCATTGGTGCGGTACAGTAAACAGATGCTATGGCGGTTAATGCGTTGGGGGATTATGCTCGATCTTCAGCATCGGCTGCGGGAAGATAGTCCCCATCATGCATGGCTGGTGGTAGTATCTCTAAATCAGCCCCAGCAACCAGTAGCTACTTTAGAAATTTGTTTACGGTCAGGCATAGTTAACCCCAGTTATAGCTCAAGCTTTTGGTCAGAAATATTAGGCAATTTTTGGCTCCATCGCAGTCAATTTCCTTATATTTTCAATGTGGCAGTACATCCACAATTTCGCCGCCAAGGGGTAGCCCGACAATTATTGCACGCAGCCGAAAAAGTGGTTAAGGGCTGGGGATATGGCAGAATTGTTATGCATGTGCTAGAAACCAATCATGGGGCACGTCATCTCTATGGGCGGCAAGGTTATGCAGTCGTAGGTGTGGAAGGTAAGATCTGGTCTTGGTTATGGCAGCAACCCTATAAATTAATTTTACAAAAGAGTCTAGCTTTGCCGGATAGTCTTTCGCGGACTCAGCCCCGTCCTTCCTAGATCTGGTCTTTTCTAGATATAGTCTTTTTTGATGTAAATGCCCAGATCGCCGACTTTGGGGCTGTTTGTTAAAGATAGCCGCTACTTCTATGGAAAAGGTCGGTAATCTTAAACTTTACTCAGAATGACCTGCTTAGTTTACGTCGCTTGTTAATTTCCCATAAGTCGCTATGTCTGAACTGCCGCCTCATGTGAATGGGTCAGATGTCCCTAATGATCTGCTCAATATTCACGCCAATATTGCCATTAGTATTCAAGATCCAGCCCTGCCCGAATCTCTGAGTCAAGGTATTACTCAAGTACAGCAGGAAGACTACGCCGCAGCATTGCAATCCCTAAATTATCTGCTTGAGGATAGGGGCTTTGAGGCTAGGCAGCTTTCTGATGGCCATCGCATTATGGGCTTGTATTACCGAGGCTTAGCCCGCACCCACAGCAATGACTGGCAAGGAGCAGTGGCTGACTATCTCAATGCTTTGGCTATGAGCGATCAAAATAATGCTTATTACCCCAAACTTCAGTTTGCTTTGGGGATGGCTTGGGTGGCCCTTGGTGACCATTTGAGGGCATTGCCTATCATGAAGGCGCTGACTGATGCTGATGCCCACAATGCCGCTGCACAGCAACTTTTGGCCATGATTTACAAGAATCTCTGGCGCACCGGCAGTAGTGAAGCAAATAGTTATTTGCAGGCTAGTTATTTAACAGGGGCAATCACCGCCTATAAACAGGCTGCCAGCGCATTTTTAGCCCAAGGAGATGAGCTAAATTGTCGGCGCTGCATTGAGGCTTATCAAGAGTTGCAAACCAGTTTACCGCCCACGCCCCAGGGATTGCTCGACAGTGCGGCGCAAAAACTCAAAGAGCGGGATTGGCTAGGGGCGCTGATTGATTTAAATTGGGTGGTGCAGATGACGGCAGATACTGACCCGCTCAAGGCTAGGGGGATGGCATTACGGGGCGTGGTGCATAGCAAGCTAAAAGATTTAGCCAGTGCCATGCAGGATCTCAATCAAGCTTTCTTACTCAGTCCCCATGATGTGGAGGTACGGCTGACTAGGGGAGTAATTCGTTCGGAAATGGGGGATACCCAAGGAGCCATTGCTGATTTTACTGCCCTGTTGCGGGAGCAGCCATCTTTGCCCCAAGTCTATATTAGTCGGGGCTTGGCATATCATAAACAGCGGGATTATCGTCAAGCCATTGAGGATTTTTCGCGGGGTTTGAGCCTAGAGCAACAGCCCCAATGGTATTGTGACCGAGGGCAAGCCCGCTATGACTTTGGTGATATTCGCGGCGCGATTGATGACTATCAGCAGGCGGCAAATTTATGGTTTAACCAGAGTCCCATCAAGGCGAGCAATATGGTGTTGTACCAAAAAGCTATTGATCGGATTAAATTCTGGCAGCCGGAGTTAGCCCGACAAGAGCGCACCATAGCTCGGCAACAGGAACAAGCCACCGCTAGTTTGGTAAATAATCCCAATCAAATGCCGAGTCTGGATTTACAGGAAAGACTCTTGCGCTTAGTTGGCGGTAATATGGCGATCGCCCAGCGGCTGTTAGACATTGCCAAACAGGATCAGCCCAATATGCCGGAGGAATGGTATTGGAAAAAGGTGATTTTTGACCTTGAAAGTACTATGCCAGAGGAGTAACGTGCCCCACAATTAATCTCAGGTGAGGCATGGGGTGCTACCCCTAAGCTTGCCATAATCTTGATTCCCAGCTTTATCTGTCGAAATGACGTTAGTTTATGGGTTTGCTGGCGCAACTCAACCTACATTTTCTATGTCGAACTCACGTTAAAATAGGCAGAAATAAGCTGGCTAAAACTCAACTCACTAAAATTAAGCAAATTTTTTTGAACGCAGATGAGTCTGCGGCAATTCAACCCTAACAATTAACTATTGACATAAAATTATGGTGACTACCACCCCTAAACCCACAGACGATATTCTCCGCTACAACATCACAGGGGCGAGTCGTCCGAGTAATTACATTTTTGCCGTGGTTGTGGCCATTGGTGCGAGCGGTTTTTTGCTCTCTGGTTTGTCTAGCTATTTACACACCAATCTCTTGCCCGTCGGTAATCCCTTGGAATTAGAGTTTTTACCCCAAGGTTTAGCCCTCAGTTTCTATGGCATCGCTGGTACTTTGCTCGATGCTTATCTGTGGTATTCCATCGGTATTGACTACGGTGGTGGCTTTAATGAGTTTAATAAACAAACGGGCAAGTTTACGATTTTCCGGCGTGGTAATCTGGGCAAAAATCGTGAGCTACGGTTCGAGTACAAACTGGCGGATGTGCAAAGCGTGCGGGTCGAGATTCGTAATGGCTTAAATCCCAAGCGCAGCATCTATTTACGCATCAAGGGCAAGGGCGAATTACCCATCACTGAAGTGGGGCAGCCCATGAGTTTATCAGCTTTAGAAGATCGCGCGGCTAACTTGTCGCGATTTTTAGGCGTGCCTTTAGAAGGCTTATAGCCGTCACTAGTCATGGTTAGGATGGGCTAGGTAGGATTAACGAAGCAATAAAACTTGTGCCAACTTACTAGCCATGACTAAATTAAGCTAATCCGCTAATTCCCGACTGTGCTTCAATCAATTAGCGTATGGCTGAGAGTTTATTTCTATCAAGTAGGTCAATCTAAGCAAAGTTAAGATTGTTGATTTTTTGGTAAAAGCCACAATTGTCCTTGACAACCATCCCAAAAGTTAGCAATCCGATTACTAGTGATTTAGACCGATCAATCTCATCCCTGACAATATTCTCATTGTATTTTATTTAAGTTCACCTAACTATCAGAGTTACCTATGTTACGTTGGTTCCTGAGCAGTTTGCTCGCCATAAGTTTATTATTGACTGGCTGCGCCCAAGCGGTTGCCCCAAGCGACACTGCTAGTAGTAGCGCCAATAGTGCCAAAACCACCACTGAAACTAAAGCGCCTCAATCTGAAGCTAAATCAGATAACAAAACTGCAACCAAAGCTGATTCTAAATCTGACGCAAAAACAAGCACAAAAAACGAAACTAAACCTAGCGCTAAATCAGAATCAGAGAAAGATAGCAAACTAGAAGCGGCTCTAGCTAAATTCCCCCAGCTTAAGGGTACTGCTACGGTGGAGCTACAACTCAAGTCTGGCAAAGTAATCATAGAAGTTGACGGCGATAATGCTCCGGTTACCGCTGGGAATTTCATTGATTTAGTAAAGAAAGAACATTACAACGGACTGACTTTCCATCGCGTGGTGAAAGATCCCACTCCTTTTGTGGTGCAAGGTGGTGATCCTAAAGGCAATGGTACGGGCGGTTTTATCGATCCTAAGACTGGTCAAGAAAGAAATATTCCCCTAGAGATTTTACCCGAAGGGAGCAAAATTCCCGTTTATGGCAATGTTTTAGGCTCGGCTACCCAACGTCCTAAACTGCGGCATAACAAAGGCGCAGTGGCTATGGCTCGCTCTCAATCCCCTAATTCTGCTTCCTGTCAATTCTATATTGCCTTAGATGATATTTATTTCCTTGATGGCTCCTATGCCGTATTTGGCTATGTCAAAGATGGTATGGATTTAGTCAGTAAAATTGAAGTCGGGGACAAAATTGAATCAATCCGGATCGTCAATGGTGCGGATAATTTGCAAGAACCTGCGGCTTAATATTAAATCTCCAATTCTTACTATTACCTAAAAACTAAATACCCGCATCCAAATTGGATAAGATGCGGGTATTTTATTTGTGTTGGGTTTATATTTTATTTTCGAGAGTCAAAAAGAGTGCTGCTGAGCCTTAACTCTTACTTGTTAGGCTGAGGGGTCATCCGCAAGTAAGGCTTAATTTCGGTGACACCTTTAGGGAAACGCTCTCTAGCTGCATCGGTGGGAATCGAAGGCACTACTACACAGTCACCGCCATCAGTCCAGTTAGCAGGAGTCGCCACGCTGTAGTTATCGGTCAATTGCAAGGAATCAATTACCCGCAATAATTCATCAAAATTGCGGCCGGTGCTGGCAGGATAGGTCAAGGTCAGGCGCAACTTACGGTTATGGTCGATGATAAACACAGACCGCACGGTTAAAGTGTTGCCGGTGCTAGAGTTGGGGTGAATCATGCCATAGAGTTCTGAAACCTTTTTATCGCCATCCGCCAAAATGGGATAATTAACGATGGTGTTTTGGGTTTCATTGATGTCACCGATCCAGCCTTTATGGGATTCGGCACTGTCCACACTAAGGGCTAATACTTTGACATTGCGGTTGTCAAATTCGCCTTTTAATTTGGCCACAGTTCCCAATTCGGTGGTGCAAACGGGAGTGTAATCCGCAGGGTGGGAGAACAGAATCACCCAGCTATCGC
Source organism: Pseudanabaena sp. ELA607 (assembly GCA_037130765.1). Taxonomy (GTDB): domain Bacteria; phylum Cyanobacteriota; class Cyanobacteriia; order Pseudanabaenales; family Pseudanabaenaceae; genus JBAXSK01. The sequence goes on along the minus strand of JBAXSK010000246.1, from coordinate 667 downwards.
CAGCCCAATCGTAGAAAGAAATTTCGCCTTCGCTGGAATCTTGTTTGAAGTCGGGTACGACATCGCCTAAACGTAAAGTCATGATGCTTGTGGGTAACTTATAGAATAATTTTAGTTGATCCGCCAATAATGCGCGATTAGTTTCGCTAGGGACTAGACGGCTATGGAGTTATAGACGAACACAATCAGCCGTCATCATTATATATAGCGGTATTTCTAAGATCTTACCGTAGATTAGGCTTAGCTCTGGTAAATCTGCCAGTTTTTTAATATTTTCAATTTAGGGTCTTGCTGAAATTTATCGTTTTTTAGTTTCATACATACCGTAAGATGATCCGCAAAAATAAATTAAACCTAAATCAGTCATTAAACCATTCATCCAGTTAGGCAGTATATTACATATTTCCAGCCTGACTTATATAAATATTGATGTCTAGATTTAGCATTTATTCATTAATCCTCAATGAATGTAACCGCATCACCAAGGCAGCAGATTATTAGCCAGATCCAGCAGATCTAGGCTTGACATTAGTTATCTTTTAGGAGATGATTACTATTCGCTGGTGAAATACCAGATTGCGGAACTGGCGGAATTGGTAGACGCGCATGTTTCAGGTACATGTGGGCAACCTTCCGGGTTCGAGTCCCGGGTTCCGCATTTTAATGA
>JBAXSK010000245.1:0-6017 GCA_037130765.1 Pseudanabaena sp. ELA607 | reverse complement strand
TAGCTGAGAAGCCCACCCTATACTCGTCCGCGAGTTAGGGCTGGGAGTCGTCACGCAACTCCATATGCTGTATATGGTCGTTTGTAGGGCGGTTGTAATCCCAGTACTATATCTTGTCTGGATACTCCCATTTCCACTAATTTTTCCGCAGGGTTCTGGTCTGTTAAATTTTGCTGAAGCCAGATTTTACCGTCCTTAATGTCGAAATTAGTTGAATATATTCGCGATATTTGCTTACTTTATCTATTTCATAATTACCTCATTTACTGGATTATATATAACTAGAAAGATCGCTTCAATTGTCGCATCGGGTAATTCTGGTCGTGGATATAATGGCGATCGCTTCTGAAAAGTCGGCTCCAAAGAAGTGTTATACGGCTCTTTGCAAAAACTATAACTGATCTTCGTCCGATTCTTCTATAGCAAGTGCTTCCATCAACGGCTTCAGATCTAGATACATTGTGCGATATGGGTTGACTGGTGGTAGAGACTCGATAGGATCAGCAAACTCAAATCCCAATTTTTCATAGAAGCCAGATGCATCATAAGCTGGATCAATATCGAAATCATAAAGGGCATCTACAGTAATAAATCTAACCCCGATGATTGGTACTACTTCAGTAATTACATAATCGATCGCCCATTCCATTAAAGGAACCATCTGATAAGGACGTGGATAAACCGACAATCTCCCCAAACTCCGAAAAGTTCCCGCCCCATTCCGCAAACTCAACCGCACTGCATCCATTAATAACAAAGCTGCTTGACGGTCTTTAATTGCTTCAGGTTGTGGGGCAGGAAATTCTGCTGACTCGATTACTTCTAATCCCAATTTCGCAAAAACACCACAAATCTCATCTTCATTACCGATTAAAGGTCTTAGTCTAACCACATCAACATGATTGGGCGGCAAAACTACCCACTGGCGATCGCGACAAGTAACTACAGAACCAATGTTATAACTAGGCATATTTAAGCAATCCCGAAATTAGCAACCTTGAAGTTTTTAGCAATTTACTTGTGCCATATCTTTTGCATCACGAGTCACTATACCTAAAAATTTTGCTCAAAAATCTCTGTAAGCTTTATGATTTGCCTCGATTTACCGCCATATTTTACCGATATAGTACAAACAGTCCCCATCTAGATCAAAGGCTATAAGCTAAACCTTACGGGTCAAGAATTGCTGCTATCTGCCATGAATATTTGCCATGAAAATTACTGTTAATATCCGTCGTCAAGCAAACCGCCAAGCGTCACCCACCCAGCAAACCTATACCGTTGACATCGATCCCCAACGCAATACTGTGCTGGATCTGCTGCATGAAATTCAGTGGCAACAGGATGGCTCTCTCGCTTTTCGGCGCAATTGTCGTAATGTAATTTGTGGCTCCTGTGGCATGAGAGTCAATGGTAAAGCCACCCTTGCCTGTCAAAAAAATATTGCCGAAGTAATCCCCGCCGCTGATCCCAACCCGACCATCACCGTTGCGCCTTTAGGCAATCTCCCCGTAGTCAAAGATTTGGTTGTAGATATGACCAAATTTTGGCACAACCTCGAACGGGTTGATCCCTATGTCGCCACTGCATCCCGTACTATTGCTGACAAAGAATTTAACCAAACCCCAGCCCAATATGCTCAGTTACAAGATGCTGCCAATTGCATCCTCTGTGGCGCTTGCTATTCTGACTGTAATGCGGCGGCGGTCAGTGATGATTTTGTAGGGCCCCATGCCTTGGCGAAATCCTATCGGGTCATGGCAGACAACCGCGATCAACTCACCCAGGAACGCACTGCCCAGTATAATTCGACGGATTTTGCTTGGGGTTGTACCCGCTGTTTTCAGTGTAATGAAGTTTGTCCCGTGGGTGTCAATCCCTTAGATCGCATCAGCCAAATTAAGCAAACCATTCTCAAAGATCATACCCTAATTCAAACCACAGCCCAACGCCATCGCTACACCCTGCTAGAGATGGTCAAAGCCGAAGGATGGGTCGATGAAAGTAAATTTGGTTTGCAAGTGATTGGTAATGGCGGCAAAGACTGGCGGGGGATGCTGAGTTTAGCGCCGGTGGGTTGGCGGATGGTCACCCACGGCAAAATGCCCTACCCGTGGGAATTTATACCCTCCCCAGGAGCCGCCCAAACCAGTCGCCTCATCGATGCCGCCCAAGCCTCTGGCCAACAAAAGGCGCAAATCCCACCTAACCCACCCGATTCGTCAAACTAGAACTCACGCCACTAAAAAATAGCCACGACAGCACAAAGTTACTGACAAAAATTGCCAGTAAAGCCGTTACGACAGCGGTGGTGGTAGATTCGCCCACACCTTTGGCCCCGCCGCTGGTGCGTAACCCCCAATTCGTGCCAATGACAGCGATCAAACCGCCAAACACTGCGGCTTTGAGCATCGCTGCGATATTTTCCCATGTACCATAATTTACACCGATGAAATGCGTGGGAACATAGGTAGAAACTTATAGCCAATATTTTAGCCAATATTTTTACTAGCATACTAGACAATATATTACCTTTCACTATGTCCCATGCTGAAGATCCGCTACACCGAGATCACCGGCTATTCATCATCATCTTCTTCATCCTCATTACTTACTTTGCGATCCTTCTTATTTCCCTCGGTGCGCATATAACTCGGCAGATCACCCACACCATTAGCCACCACACCAACCACATTCAGTTTCTGCAACAGACTAATCGTCTGACTAAAATCACTGCGAGTCACCAAATTAATCCGCCCCACCAATAACATCCCATGACAAATCGAACCGATCTGAATTGCTTCAATTGTACCCAAAATCGCGGTACTGTCCATAATTACCAAATCATAGAGAGTTTCCGCATGGTGGACAAATTCACGCATGGACTCTGAACTAAGCAAACTAACCGCATCATTAGGAATCGGTCCCGCCGTGAGAATATCGATATTAGCATTGGAAGATTGCACCACATCAGTTAATTGAGTTCCCTTCTGAGTCAGCAGCGTAGACAACCCCCGTTCATTCGGTAACTGTAACAAACGATGTAATACCGGATTGCGTAAACTGGCATCCACCAATAAAACCCTTTGATGGAGCCGCGCCGCACTAGTAGCTAATCCCAATGCTAGGGTACTTTTGCCTTCCCCACTAAGGGCCGAACTAATCACCAGCGAAGTTAAAGGCGCATCTTCTCTCAGTAATTCCAGATTTTTATAAATTAAATCCAACGACTCGCGGAACGGCTGCCAACGAATCACCTCAATAATATTAGCCACCATTGGCCCCGCTTTTTGTCCTTTAAAAAACGGTAAAACGAATGTAGGTGCTTCTTCAAAATCCGTAAATTTAGGCGTGACTCCCAATAGAGGTAAATCTATTTGCCGCCCAAATTCTTCGCTACTATGCACCGTATCATCCTGTAAATCCCGCACTAGAGCGATGGCAATCCCTAAAAATAATCCTGCCACAATCCCTAATAGGAGATTCCGCCGATGATTAGGCGGCTCCTCAAAACCAATGCGCGGCTCTTCGACTACCTGCCAGTCAAACCCACCTCTAGCAATCTCTAAGCTAAGCTGTTGCCGTGTTTTGAGCAAATTCTGTAAGGTTTCTTGCTCAATCTGTAAGCGTGGCTTCAAGGCTTCATATTCCGTTAATAACTTAGGGAGCCGCGCAATTTCAGCCCGCAACTGGGTTTCTTGATTGGCTAAAACTTCCTGACGGCTGCGTAAAGTATTCAAACTAGTTTGCAGTTCCACTAATTGAGTCGCTAAACTAACATCTAAAGTGCCACCTTGATCCGCATTCCAACTAGGGCCATTTTTAATCGGATCAGTACTACCAGAAACCCTGAAGCGCTCTTGCTCTACTAAAGTTTGGGCTTGATCAAACCTTGACCTCAAGGTATTAATCAGCGGTGTATCTTCCTTAAAGCGCGTGGACTCTTGAGATAAACTGAGTTCCGCTTTCTGTAATTCCCCAGCCGCAGCTTGGTAACGCCCCGATTGATTTAACCGCGTAAATAGCAAAGCCTCTTCACTACTTAATCCCAAATCCTTCTCTAATGTAGCTATCTTGGTTTTGAGTTGCTCATATTCAATTTGATTGGCTCGCTTCTGTTGCTCAATATTAGAAATGGCGTTAGAAACTTCCGTTACCCGCTGTTGAGCATCAAATAAATTATGCTTGCGCCGAAATTCTTCAAGGGAATTTGTCGCTTCCGTAATGTTCTTTTTGACGATGGGTAATTGCTCGTCAATAAAACTTAAACCATTGGTGAGTCGTTGTTTCTGCTGGGTTAGATTATATTCTTGATAAACTTTCTTAAATGCCCGCAATACTTCTCTAGTTTGCACTGCATCTTTGCCCATAAACTCAATCTGAAAAATCTTCGTTGCCGTTTGTCCTTGGCTTACCTGTCCCACCACTAGAGATTTAAACAAGTCGTTCGCTGTCAAGTCGGGATATTTGGGTTTGAGGATCTCCACCGCCCGCTCAAACATTTGCGAACTACGCATAATCGATAATTGCGTCCCATAGTCGATCTGAATTGTCGAATCAGTCACCGTCGAGGTATCACCACCGCTGCGCTGCCGAGAGGTATAAGTAGACTCGACCAATAACTGCATCGTACTGCGATAGGTTGGTTTAGAGCGTAGGTTAAGCACCGTGCCACCCACCAAACCTACAGCCACAGCGGCAATAATCCACCATTTGCGCCGCGCCAAAATCCCAAAAATCTTGCCATAGCCAAATTCATTTTGGGCAGTCAGACTTTTTGGGGGGGTAGTGTTAACCATTGGTGGACTCCTTAAAATTAATTAAAGGCAATTAAAAGCAATTACAACTAATCCAAAAATTACTAATCAAAACAGATTCAGCCCAATCAAGGAGAATTGCTCCTTGCATAGTCAGGACACCTAATGACAGCACTAACTAGCAAGAGTTTGCGCCAAAATCTGATCCACCTGGCTAAAAAATGTCTGCTCGGAGAATTTACTCATAGCATGTTCATGAATGCGTTGATAATCCCAGGTGATGGTTTGGGACTTGATTACGGCGGCACACAAAGCCTCGGCAGTTTGGGACTCAAAAAATACGCCGGTCACGCCATCAATTTGCGTATCAAGCACCCCACCAGCACCATAGCTCAAAACTGGTGTACCACTGGCATTAGCTTCTACCGGCACTAAACCATAGTCTTCAAGGGCAGCTACAATCACACCTTTAGCCTGAGCCAGTAACTCACAGCGTTGGCTGTCACTGACATAACCCAAAAACTGAATATTTGGTTTAGCTAGATCTCGGAGTTTCTCTAGTTCGGGGCCGTCTCCCACAATATACAACGGTAACCCCAAACGATTAAAGGCTTCTACTATAATATCAATCCTTTTATAGCTGAGCATCCGTGAGGCGGCTAAATAAAAGTCTGCTTTTTGGTCACTGAAACTAAACCGACTCGTATCAATGGGATAGTTAATCGTGATGGCGGGCTGTTGATAAATTTTGGTGATGCGTCCTTGTACCGTTGTCGAATTAGCAATATACAAGTCTGGCTCTTGGGCATAGCGCAGATCTTGCTGCCGCATCCAGTCAAAGATGCGATTTAGTGCCCAACTATAGGGGCGAAATGTATCGTATTCCCGTAAATAAGTATCGGTATCCCATAAAAACCGCGTCACGTTATGGCAAAAACAAATATGCTTAGCATCAGGACGTTTACGCACCACCTTGGCAAAACTAGCGCTGCTGCTGAGAATTAGGTCATATTCCCGTAAATCTAAACTGCGAAATGCCGCAAAATAAAAGGGCGCAAACAGCCGAAAATATCGCTTAGCTAAGGGAACGTGTTGCAAAAAAGTGGTATGCACCCTGCGCCCCCCCAGATCAACCGTGGTCGCCGGACTATATAAAGAAGTATAAATGTCACCGGTGGGGAAGTGCTGGCAAATTAATTCAAATACCCTTTCTGCACCACCGCGCTGGGTCAGATAATCATGGACTAAGGCGATTTTCAT
>JBAXSK010000244.1:0-6031 GCA_037130765.1 Pseudanabaena sp. ELA607 | reverse complement strand
GTGGTGCTATTTATTGCCTTCAAGCCGTGCCATTCTTAATTTGATTGACTATAAGCAAATAACTTAACCAATTTGGCTAAGTTAGTATATTGGCAAAAATACATTGACAAAATATTCATAAAACTACACTTAATCATTGCCCTGCCATTAATTAGGGGTATGATGCATATAATCGATAAATTTTACTAAATTTCTGGCACCATTTCTTAAAATCAGTGATCTAGGTAGATATAAAAAGAACGATTACGAGTTGGCAAAATTATGGCTCTAACCGTGACTCAGTAAACACGAGACTCAATCATAAAATCATAAATAGTGAGATAATTATGGCAACCCAGCCTTGGTGGTCAGTCCGTCTAGAACAGTGGCGCGCTACATGGCAAACTCAGCGATATAAGCCCAAAGCAATTCCTAAATTTAATGGCATAAGTTATCGTCAGCGTGACACTAAGAATTCATGGTGGGTTGTCCTCCTGTGCCTTGTGGCTAGTACTGCGGTTAGCTTGACTATATGGAGAATTTCTCAAGCATCTTATACGAATCCTCCAGGACAGCAAGCGATTAATGATGCTGCCCCCTCAGCCCCAATTATTAAGCCCACAACAGCTACCAAAAATAATGGCGCGAATAATGGCGAAAGTTACACCGTCGCCAAAGAAGGACAGTTAGCAGTTTATTGGATTGTCAGTGAAGGCAAACAACTTAGGGCTATTCCCATCACCATAGCTCAGCCTAATCAAATTCCTAATAATGACCCAGATCGGTTTGCCCTAGAGCAACTTTTAAGCCAACAGCCGCCCGCAACTAAACTTAAAAATACGATTCCTAAAGGAACCAAACTATTAGATTTTCGCCGCGAAGTCACGGCTGAGAGCAAAACACTGCGGCTGAATCTTTCGCGAGAATTTACCCAAGGCGGCGGCTCTGCCAGTATGCAAGGGCGTTTAGTGCAGCTAGTTTATACTGCAACCATCACCAATCCTGATGCGGAAGTTTATATCAGTGTGGCTGGGGAACCGTTGCAAAATCTCGGCGGTGAAGGCGTGCTGGTCAATCAACCGATGCGCCGTCAGGATCTGTCTTTGACGTTTTGAGTTGTTGTGATCTAGCTAGAATTTGATTTAGTTAGAAGAAGTTTGCAGATGCTTTTTGGGGCGGCCACCTTTTTTGCCGTTTTGTCTCGCAGCGTTAGCCTTAGCCGCCGATTTGCTTTTACCCCCTTTGCTGCCTAGTTGTGCCATCCATACTTTCGTGCCAAAGACTCCGGCAACCAGTCCGGCAATGCTAAAGTCTGCGTCGAGTTTTCCCAATGTACGCTACTACCCGATGCGTCTAGCCATAAATCATTGAGATCCTCTGGTGAGGCTTGCTCTAAGCCCTGGATCAGTTGATAAGGCACACTAAAGAAAGCCCCATTTTTCAAGGTAATTACAACTAAACCATTAGGAGTCCGATCAAATTTAACTGATTCAGCCCTTGGTTCGGTGGCATCTTCTATAGCCCGCAATTCTTTTGCGGCAATGATTTGCGCGTCTAGTTCTGCGTCACTGATCAGATCGATCCAATTTGGATATGCCATGAATTTGCTCCCACTTTTCTAGTAATAGTTTTTGATTTCTGGCTACTAATTGCCATATTTGTTTAATTTCATCTCCGTTGCCGTTAAGCCCTTGGGTTTTGTCATATATCCTCAAGAACAAAACATCATTCTAGAAATTGGGTTAAACTAGAGACACAAAACCAGTTGGCATCTAGCGTCTAGGAAAATTTCATCTCATGGAGTCCATTCTTTCTACCCAAGGCATCATGATTATGCTCCTCGGAGCCTATGCAGTGGCGATGTGGATGTTTCTCAGCAGTGCGCCCAAAGTGCATACGATCATGGTTTCAGATTTGGAACAAGCCAGAGCTTTTTATGAAGGGCAATTGCAACTGCGCACCGCTGATGTGCCACTGCATTACTATTATGGCTATGACTATGGCTTAGGCGCATCGATCGATCCTAGCTTTGTGTCTGCTGATGCACGGCGCTTCAAAACTAAAACCGCAGTGGCGGCCGAAGGCGCATGGTATCAACTGAAAAAGAATGTGCAACTCCATGTGGTGCCCGGGGCGCGAACCATCGAAGAGAGTCGCAGCCGTCACCTGTGTTTTAATCGCGACTGTGTGGAACAAGTGTTATTGCAAATTCAAATGCGGGGCGTGAAACATAAAGTGCGAGCCGAAAAGCCTTTATCTTTTCTGGTCAAAGACCGTGATGGCAATATTATCGAAATTGCCGAAATGCAGGGCTAAATCGTTGTAAATATCTGCCAGAAACTAAATATAAGCAAATTGATCGCGCTAGGATAACAATGGCTTAAATCAGGGCAAATTAGTCAGGGTAAATTAGCTGTGGTCAGCAAGCTAATCAGTAGCCAACCAGTAACCAATCAAGTTGAAATCAAAATGAAGTCAACAAAACTATGGAACTCAATGCCTACGCTCCAGACTTTGAATTACCTAGTGTCACTGGGGAGGTAGTCCACCTAACCCGTTACCTAGAAACCCACCGCGCTGTGGTTGTGGTATTTATGTGTAATCACTGCCCCTATGTCAAAGCTTATATTGAGCGACTCAAAGAGATTCAGCGGGATTATCAACCGCAAGGGGTCACCTTAATTGGGATCAATGCTAATAACGAAGTGAAATATCCGGAAGATAGTTTCGCTAAAATGCAAGAATATAGTCAAACTTGGCAGCTAAACTTTCCTTACCTGCGTGACCATACCCAAGAAGTTGCCCAAGATTTTGGCGCAACCTGCACACCAGAACCTTTCCTGCTCGATCAAACCGGTTGTCTGCGCTATCGGGGGGCAATTGATGATAACTATCGCGATCCAGCGGCAGTAACTCGCCAAGATCTGCGCCTTGCCATTGCTGCTTTATTAAATCATCAATCCGTGCCCACAGCCACAAATAAGGCGGTGGGTTGCTCGGTAAAATGGGTTCAATAACTGGGTTGAAGAAAAATTAGGCTAAATTACATGATTGATAGAAAGTTTGCAATAATTTACCTATAATTGCTAGACTTTTATCTATGGATTTTACCTGTGATTGCCATGCTAATCATCTTGCTAGTTATTTTGACTACTAGTTATTTTGACTAAATGATTAGCCGCCAAAAGTATCGTCAACATCAAGTACTGGGCAATTTAATCCGGTCATTGCATCATCGCTAAATATTTCTAAGCTAAATATTTCTAAAAATATTGCTAATTATTTCTTAAAATTATTGCTCAAACCAGCCGAAACTAAAACTATGCCCATCAAATCCACTACGCGCCACATTCAGATTTACGCCGCCACCATTGAAAATGATCAGATGTTTGACAGTGAGACGATGCTCACCCTTGACATTGATCCCGACAATGAACTGAACTGGAATGACACAGCGGTGCAAAAGGTTTATCGCCAATTTGATGCCATCGTTGCGGCTTATAAGGGCGCAGATTTGACCGACTATAACTTGCGGCGCATGGGATCAGATTTAGAGCATTTTGTGCGTGGGCTGTTGCAAAGTGGCGAAATTAGCTACAACCTCAATCACCGCGCCCTCAATTACAGTATGGGTTTACCCCAAGTAATTGATACCAACGCTCAATAGGACTCATTTCTAGATTTATTGCTAGATGCGTTTCTAAATACATTTCTGTAACGTCAATCATTCATATTTTATTTAAATAACCATGGCTGAAGAAACTAAACCCAACGCCGCCCCTGCGGAGAAAAAAGCTGCTCCTGCTAAGCCCCCAGTCCTCGAAGATTTGCCCTTTGATGAGTTTATTACCAATCATTTTTTACCCCGACTTAAAGCTGCTTTTGTGGATTTAGGGGTCAATAATCTCAATTTAGAATTTGGTAATTTTCAAGTGCGTGGGGCTTGGGACAATCGGCAATTTACAGTGTATTTTTCCCAAGCAGATATTAATGCCCAAAAAGCGTTTTCTTGTACTTCTGGGGGCAAGCCGGTTAGCACGATCGAGCCATTTTTGATCGATGAACGTAAAGCGCCCCTTGAGTTATTAGTATTCGGTGTGATTCAGCGCCTTAATGCCCAAAAGTGGCTGGCTCCTAATTAATTAGCTCCTAATTAATTGGCAATAATTTAGCAATAATTATTAGTAATTAGCTGTATTGGTTTACTGGCATTAATTTGCTAACAATTATTACTAATTATGACTCCTGCTGCTAACTTTGAGGATGACATTGTTAGATCACACCGTAAATGAATAATAATCAGACTTTGTTGAAACGCACATTATTAACTTTATTAAGCGTACTAGCGGTATTTTTTATGGCTAGTACGCTTATTTCTAGCTGGCAAAATCCCCAAGAGCAAACCCGTTTAGATTTATTACAAACGGATTTAATTTTGCAATCGAGTCAGTTAGCCGCCAATGAGCCATTGCGTCCGGTGGCAGAGCTTTTAGTGGGTACAGTAGAGCCTGACCCCGCCAAAACCCCTGACCTTAACGATGTCAGCGAGAATATCTATGCCGCTGCCCTGAGCCATTATCAGCAAACTCGGCAAGTCAATCAAGCTAGTCAGGATCGGTTAGTCGCAGCTTTAAGGGATGAAAATGATCATCTCACCAATCCTCAGAACCCTGGCAATAATGCAGTAAACGGCTCTGGGGCAAATAATTCTGGGGTAAACAACTCTAGGATCAGTAGTTTAAACAAAGAAATTTTTAAAAAACAGCAGCTAATTCGCGAGTTAGATCTGCGGATCGGTTTACTACAAGTGGCCACGGGACAAGTTAGCGCCGCAACGAAAACTTGGCAGGATTTAGCGGCTCAAGCCGATCAATTGAGTTTAAATCAGCGCCATACCACCAGCTTAACGGCAGAAATTTTGGCGGGACTATGGCAAGAACCGCCACGTATTTACCCTCAAAGTGAAAAATTAATCAAAATCAATTTAGATGGTTGGTATCAAACCAAGGCTTTAACTCGTTTTTATCAAGGGGTGCAGCGACCTGATCTAATGGCATCGGTGACGGCTAAGGCGCAAAGTCAAGCCTTAGATGCCACCATGCGTTTGCTAGCGGTGGTCAGTGTGCCCCTAGCCGGTGGTTTATTGGGTGTAATCCTATGGCTGGTTTTGCTGGTGCAGTGGCTGATTAAACGTAGTGCATCACCGCTGACTTTTAGCCCTGATACCCTTAACCTCAACCCACCGGAAGTAACCGAGCCAAAACCGTCTCCAGAAAACTCTGCCCCAGAAAATCAACCCCAAAATATGGCGATCGTTGCACCTGTGGGAGCGACTAATATCATCCGGCAACAATGGGTAGTACTGTGGGATGGGGAAACCGTCTGGCAAGTGATGGTGTTATGGTTTACGGCTTTTGTGCTGATGTCAGAATTAGTGTTGCCTTTGGGATTACTGATTTTGGGCATTCGCGTTAAGCAAGGGGATAACTACACCGTTCAGGCATTATTTGTGCTGATTCCCTATCTGTTGGCAGTGTCGCCGATGTTGCCATTAATTTGGGGATCACTGCGGCAGCATTGGCCGTTACCAGAGCCTTGGTTGCGGCTATATCCCCGCCGTTGGCAATGGATTTTATGGGGGATTGGCGGATATTTGGCGGCAGTGCCCTTGGTCTTGCTGGTGTCTACCCTGAGCCAAACTTGGTTAAATGGTCAGGGGGGCGGTAATCCTTTATTGCCAATTTTGGTAGACAGCCGAGCGGGGATCGCTAAATTGCTGCTGTGGCTGACTCTTGGTGTTGCTGCGCCATTTTTTGAAGAATATTTATTCCGAGGTTTTCTGCTGCCATCATTGGTGCGGTTTATGCCAGTGTGGGCAGCCTTGGGACTCAGCGGATTCGGCTTTGCCCTAGCCCATTTGAATCTGGCGGATTTGCTGCCCTTGACTACTTTGGGAATTATTTTAGGTTTTGTCTATATTCGTTCGCGGAATCTTTTGGCTCCGATGTTGATGCATTGCCTGTGGAATAGCGGCAGTTTTATTGCTTTGATT
>JBAXSK010000243.1:0-6048 GCA_037130765.1 Pseudanabaena sp. ELA607 | reverse complement strand
GCACATTAAAAGCACTTAACCACCCCCCGCCTGCGGCGTACCCCTCCAAGGGAGGAGAATTACAGACAAGATTAAAATTCCCCTCCAAGGGAGGGGTGGCAGGCTATGCCTGACGGGGTGGTGCTATTTATTGCCTTCAAGCCGTGCCATTCTTAATTTGATTGACTATAAGATAAAAAAATTTAAAATAAAAAGTTTGATAGTTGTAAATCACCTGAAGACAGCCCAATTATGGCTTAGCCCCAGACTAAGGTAGCCTAGAGCTATGATTAGCATAGTCTAACTACTGTAAATTTAAGGCTCATTTGCTTCCTTCAGGTAATTGCCAAACCTGCCCAATCCATCCACAATTAAATTTAGTAATCTACTCACAGCCAAACGACTGTGCAAAACCTATGGAAACAACCACATTAACGTTAACAAATGAAAACGTAGAAAAAGTATTAGATGAATTGCGTCCTTACCTGATGTCCGATGGCGGTAATGTGGAGCTTGTCGAAATTGAGGGGCCTGTAGTGTTCCTGCGGTTACAAGGAGCTTGCGGTTCTTGCCCTAGCTCAACTATGACTTTAAGAATGGGCATCCAACGCCGTTTAATGGAAATGATTCCTGATATTAGTGATGTAGAACAGGTTTTCTAAGCAAAATTTTTTCTAGTCAAATAACCTTTAAAACTGGCTCAAGAAAGCCTAAAATCAACCTGTTTCAAAAGGTTTAAACCTTTAGCCCGCAATTTATTCACGGGCAAGTGCTTTGCCATCTTTTGCCCCCCATTTTGCCCCCTAATTGATCAAGCCTATGCCCCCTAAACCATCTGCCCAAGCCATCCTCATTGTGGGGACAGATACCGGCGTAGGTAAGACATCCTTAACCGCTGCTCTAGCGGCTTATTGGTGTCAATACTATAACGAAGCTTCTTTAGGGATTTACAAACCAATTCAGTCCGGTGTGGGTGATCGCGAGTTCTATCACGCCACTTTTCCGTTTTTGGCTACTAATACCATTACGCCGCTATGGTTTAGCGCTCCTTTAGCACCAGCGATCGCCGCTGCTAAGGAAGGTAAAACCATTGATTTAGCCATAGCTTGGCAGGGGTTCCAAAATTTAGTCAGTCAAAAAAAACTGGTTTTGGTAGAAACTTTGGGGGGTTTAGGCTCACCAATTACTTTTGAGTATCTGGTAGCAGATCTAGCGCGAGATTGGCAATTAGAGACGATTTTAGTTGTACCAGTGCGATTAGGATCAATTGGGCAAGCGGTGGCAAATGTGGCTTTAGCGCGGCAATCTAAAGTGAAACTCAAGGGCATTGTTTTAAATTGCCTTACCCCTGATGCCGAGGCAGAAATTAGCGACTTAATTGATCCGATCTGGTTAGAGCAACTGGTGGGCGTGCCAGTTTTGGGGGTTTTGCCCTATAACGAGCCGTTACAAAAAGGGATTGGTGAGCGCTCTAGTTTAGCCTCAGCTGCCGCTAATTTAGATTTGGAATATCTGGGTTTACGTCCACAAATTTAAATTAAATGTAATTAAATTTAATTTAAAGTAATGGAGGATAATTCTAAAGTAATCATGCATCATGGCTAATAAAGTTCTGGAAACTCCGGCGCGTTCTGATAAAGAAATCGTGAAAGATTACTTTAATAGTACGGGTTTTGACCGCTGGCGGCGCATTTACGGCAATACTGACGAAATTAATAAAGTCCAGCGAGATATTCGCCAAGGTCATCAACAAACCGTAGATTATGTGGTGGACTGGTTCCGTAAAGATCCGCAAACCCCGACCTATACCGTTTGTGATGCGGGCTGTGGGACGGGGAGTTTGGCGATTCCTTTGGCGCAACTAGGGGCTACGGTCTACGCCACTGACATTTCCGAAAAAATGGTGGGCGAAGGTCAAGGTAAAGCTAAGGAACAAAACCTTGACAAGCTAACTTTTGGCGTGAGTGACTTAGCGGCACTGACAGGGGAATATCACACCGTGGCTTGCTTAGATGTATTAATTCATTATCCCGACAACGAATCTGAAGCGATGATTGCCCATTTAGCTTCCTTGGCTCAGTCGCGGTTGATCCTCAGTTTTGCGCCGAAAAATCCTTATTACACACTGATGAAAAAAGTGGGGGATTTAGTGCCGGGCCCAAGTAAAGCGACCCGCGCTTATTTACACCGTGAAAAAGATGTGCGTCGGGTGTTGTGGTCTTTAGGGTTTACGGTCAAGCGCCATGAATTTATTGCCAGTCAGTTCTATTTTTCCCGTTTGTTAGAGGCGGTGCGTCCCTAATTGTCCTTATTTTCTCATCCCTGATCCCCAAAACAGGAGAAGGGATGAGGCACGGCTCCTTAGGCAATTACCCAACACAATATTGAAATCTTTCTAGTAATCGCGTATTTTCTTCGGGTGTGCCAATGGTAATGCGTAAGCCGCCACCGGTTTGACGGATAATTGTGCCGCGTTTGGCTAGAGCCAACAATAAAGCGTGATCTGATTCCTGTCCCCCAGAGCGAGCATAAATGAAATTGCCACTACTGGGCCACACGTCTAAACCAATATCCTGTAACCCTTGATAGACGCGCTCCCGTTCACTGATGACTTCTGGGATGTTAGTCAGTAGTTCATCGCGGTGCATCGTGGCTAACATTGCCGCTAAATAGGACATGGTGGGCAAGTTATAGGGCAACCGGACTTTTTCGAGAGCCGTAATCAAATCAGGGTGTCCCACAGCATAGCCCACGCGATAGGCGGCCAAACGAAATGCCTTAGAAAATGTCCGCATCACCAACCAGTTGGGATGAGCCGCTAAGTCGGGGATCATCGTCTGCCCCGAAAACTCGAAGTAAGCCTCATCAATTACCACCAAAACATCAGCCGGTAAACTTTGCAGCCATTGTTTTTCTTTTTCTTGCAACAGGTTACCCGTCGGTGAATTGGGATGCACCAAAAATACTGCCTTGATGTTTTGTCCTTGGTGTTGGGTATTGAGGGCAGTTTGGGCGGCTTCTAGATCAAGGGCAAAATCCGTTTCATTGCGCCGGAGCTTCACCACCGGAATTCCCAAGGTTTGGGCCAAAATGCCATACATGGAAAAAGTTGGTTCTGCCACCAAGATCGCCCCTTGATGCAGACAACTTACCAACAGCAAAGACCGAATTAACTCATCGGAGCCATTACCGAGGGTGATTTGGCCACAGGCGATATTGTGCCCTACATACTGGCATAGCAGTTGCTTGAGTTGGGTGTATTCCCCGTCAGGGTAACGATTGGACAGCACCTGATCTTCAGCCAAAGCACCCAGCTTTAACTTAAACCAATCAGGTAAATCTAGCGAAACCTCATTAGCATCAAGTTTATCGGGTACGTCCGTAGTATCCAGTGCGGTAACGTGATAGGCGGCGAGGTCAGCAAGATCGGGGCGAATCAAGGGCAACATGGGATGAACTGCGGTGGGGCGGATTTGCCATCATTATAGGATGATGTGAGGAGTACTAATACGCTAAATGTTAAGTAAATCCAAAAACACCTAGAAATAGATTAAGGATAATCCGGTGAGCCAAATTAATCGTCTGTGCAGCGTCATGATCAATATTTCCACCAGAATCACCCCCAGAAATCAAAGGAAATGGCTGATGGATTGGCTTAAAGTGAGCAGGAAGCAGTGGCATCAGTCTGGGGCGGTGCAGAAAATGGTCTTAGTAGCTTTGCTGGCCGGTGTGTGGCTCTATGGTTTTGGGGTCACTACCGAGGCGAAGGTTTATGCTCAGACTACTACTGCTAATGCTGCCGTTAATGCTATAGATGCTCCCCTGAAAGCCCGTTTACCCCAAGATCCCAGTAGTTTGGTGATTATGGATCAGTTAAATGCGTCGGCGATGGCAGCCACCAATGAGGGGGATTTTGCCACAGCGGAAATTTATTGGACGAAGTTAATTGAGATTGCCCCCAATAATGCGGCTCTATGGAGTAATCGCGGCAATGCGAAGGTGAGCCAGCGGCATTTAGAAGCGGCTCTGGCTGACTATAACGAAGCGGTGCGCCTTGCTCCGACCATTGCCGATCCCTATCTCAATCGCGGGGCAGCGTTGCAGGGTTTAGGGCGCTATGAGGCAGCGATCGCCGACTATGATCAGGCTTTGCTCTATAACCCCAAAGATGCCGCTCTGTATAATAACCGTGGTAATGCCCGCAGTGACTTAGGGGATTGGGCGGGGGCTTTGAGCGATTATCAAACTGCAATGCAACTGGAGCCGCGTTTTACTACTGCCTATGGTAACTATGCCTTAGCTCTGTATGAAGTGGGGCAAAAAGATCAGGCGATTCGGACTATGAAAAATATTTTGCGGAAATATCCCAACTATACCGATGTGCGGGCGGGTTTAGTGGCGGCGCTGTGGGATCGCAAATCTAGCGGTGAAGCGGAAAGTAATTGGGTGGCGGTGGAAAATCTCGATCAGCGTTACCAGGATTTAACTTGGTTGCGAGAAGTGCGGCGGTTTCCCCCTAGTCTAACGGCGGCTTTGGAACGTTTTTTGCAGTTGAAGTAGTGGTTCACTCTTCAGTAATGGAATAAGCACAAAATATAGAATAAGCAGGTTAGTCTAAGTAAAGTTAAGATCTCCGACTTTTTCTCTCAAAGTATGAGTTCCCCTTAACAAGCACACAAAAAGTCGGAAAAGTCGGAGATCTGGGCATTTATAATATTTTTTAATCTCTATTCAAACTTTTCTAGGAGAAGAAAATCATGGTGCAAACGCTGCAAGCCTCAAGGCTCAATTTATACGATGTTGAAACTAAGTTTCATGTGCGGCAAGGTGAAGCTGACGACTTTTTTACGCAATTATTGCACCATGCCCCTGCTTTGAGCGATTTTGAGAAAGAAGTATTGGATCGCACCAAACAGCAGTATCTGTATCTTGCCAAACGTCCGCTCTTGGAAGTAACGGTGAAAATGGTTACGTTGTCGCCTTTGCTGTCGTTGGCGGGATTTTACGAGCCGCCTTTTTATACTACTCTGGAAGAATCCATTGAAATTGTGTCTCAGGATGGTACGGAAACAGTGCGCGGTCAGATTGATGTTTTGGTTTTACAGCATAGAATTTGGACGGTGGTAATTGAGGCGAAAAGCATTCAATATGATGTGATGATGGCGCTGCCTCAAGCTTTGACTTATATGATATCTAGTCTCAAACAATCCTCTGAGCCACGCAATTTGTTTGGCATGATTACGAATGGGCGTGAGTTTCGGTTCCTTAAGCTTAATGGCACACCGGAACTAACTTATACTTTATCTAAGGTTTTTTCGCTTTCGGAAGTGGAAAATCATTTGTATGATGTGTTGCGAATTTTAAAAGGTCTTGGTCAGTTGAGTATTTCTAGTGATGGTGAATAGGTTGAGACAGTAAGTTCTCTTTCGGCTGCTAATTCCTATCGTTTAGAATTTGCCTGTTGGATTAGCTGAGAAAGTTCTTGATTATCGCGAAGAGTGACTTCTAGCATAGTTTTTATTTTTTGGAGACAATCATAATTTTATTTTACCTGCGATCGCCGATCACCACATCTACAATGCGATCGCTAGCGCTTGGTGAGAGATTGAAAAATGCGCCAGAGGATGATCACGGCGGCGGCGATGAGCAGGAATGGAAAGGCGATTAGTCCTAATAGAAAGCAGAGTGCGAATTGTATCCATCCAGTTTGTGCAAAACGGAGGAAATTCATTAAGCCGCCTATAAATCCGCCTGTGAGTTGGTCTATTTGCTGCTGTGCAGATGTGATAAATGGTTCGTAATCTATCTCAATGGCGATCGCTTTGGCTTGTTGCAAACTGAGGATCGCTGCATCGATTTCACCACATTTGATTTGACGTTCGGAAATGAAAAATAGTAAATTGCGGCTTTGGCTATATTTATCACCAATTTGTTCGTAAATTTCCTGCACAATTTGCAGAGATTCTAGACTTTGACGCGGATCGGTTTGCAATTTGGCTAATTCCTGCAAGACATTCGCCTCACCCAACCGAGCGCCGATCTCGCGGTAAAACGACAGCGCCGCTTCAT
>JBAXSK010000242.1:0-6051 GCA_037130765.1 Pseudanabaena sp. ELA607 | reverse complement strand
TTCGCACTATTGACCCCACCTGTATGCCCTTTGAGTTCGGCAATGAGAGTCCCTTTCACATCCCACACCCGCGCCGTGTTGTCCAATGAAGCGGTGACGATTTTGCTACCGTCGGCACTGAAATTCGCACTATCGACATAACCTGTATGCCCTTTGAGTTCGGCAATGAGATTCCCTTTCACATCCCACACCCGCGCCGTGCCGTCCCATGAAGCGGTGACGATTTTGCTACCGTCGGCACTGAAATTTGCACTATAGACCCTACCTGTATGCCCTTTGAGTTCGGCAATGAGATTCCCTTTCACATCCCACACCCGCGCCGTGCCGTCCCATGAAGCGGTGACGATTTTGCTACCGTCGGCACTGAAATTTGCACTAATGACCCTACCCGTATGTCCTTCCAATCGATTCTGTTTTGGCACGAGGTAAGTCGCCTGTTGCAAGAGTGAAACCACACTTTGTTTAAGGTCTTGCCATTCTTTGCCTTGATTGGGAATCTTTTTCAGTTGATCAGCCACCGCCACTGCCTGCAACATAAAATTAATCCCATCATTGTCCAACAAAGCTACCTTTACATTAACGGTTTTTAGCTTGACATCTGCCAGAGCAATTTTATTAAGCGCTATCTGTCGTGCCGCTTCTGACTGCTGGGTACTAGCTTCCGCTTGGGCTAACTCTGCCTTAGCACTCGCCAACTGCATTTCCGCCTCTTGTTGCAACTTACCGAGTTCGTCCTTTGCTTTAGTAACTTCTGCATCAGCCTGCTCTTTTGCCACCTTAGCCTGATCCACAGCCTTATCCGCTTCTACTTTCGTTGCTTTGAGATCCCTTGCCGCTTGCTGGGTTTTTTGATCCGCTAACTTCGCCTTTTGATCCGCCGACAAAGCTTTACCCTCAGCATCCGCCTTCTCTCGTTTAGCCGATTCAGTATCAGCTTGTGCTTGCTTGGCTTGCTTTTGAGACTCACCCACCGTCACCCAAGCCCCCACCCCCGTCACCCCCGCCAGCAAAAGCGTCCCCACCAAAATCGCCACACCAATCTTAGTCCGTGCCGCCGCCTTTTGGACTGCCTCCTGAAGGATCGCCGCCGCCCGATGACTCGCATCCTCCACCTCACGACTACTTCTGATATAATTTCTCTGAAGTTCCGTTGGCTGCGGGTCTTTCCCTTCACTTACCCCTAACCACTGCTCGGCATTCGCCAGATCATCCCCCCGCAACAAAAGACTATCCGATCGCCCTTTCCCCCACTCGATCGCCCTCACCAACAACCGCGTATGGCTATGCAAATGCTCCAAATCTAGCGAAATTGTCTCCGTCAGCGTCTTAAATGCCGACTCAAAATCATCCTGCTCCCGAAACATCAACCAATTATGCTGCTTAATGGCATCATGGGCGTGATTCCCTTCCTCAAAATTCGTTGCATCGCGCCGCACAATGGGAAACAACCGCTTATTATTTCTGACTGCATGGTTAATTTCATCAGCGCAAACCTTAGAAGCAATCGAATCGGGACTAATCACAAAGACAAAAGTATCCGCCGCCTCAATCCCTCTCTCAATCTCCGCCCACCAATCCGCAGTTAGAGGAATGTTCTTCCAGTCTACCCAAGTCTTTTGCTGGCTAGCTTCAAAAGCATCATACAACACCCTGACAAATTCCGTATCTTTGCGTGAGTAGGAAATAAATACATCAGTCATAAAATGTCCCGATATGTTTAAGAGTGGGTAGATTTTAGGGTATCATTTTCCATGCTTATAGTCTAGAATCGGCAATCAATAAATCCGTTAGTGCAAAGTATAGCTCCATTATTGAGCGTCCTTCCCAAACCAAATCTCCATCATTTCTGGTCTTGGTTTGTCCTCAGTTAGCACATATTTTAGTTCAAAATCCTTATATTCAGGACTAATCTTAATCAGGTCTTCCTTCAGTTTTTTAGCCCGATTTTCTTGATCTTTATAAAAGTACCTAATCTGAGGCGTATCGGGAGATATTGACTTACCAACCACTTCTATACCAGGAGCCTTATATCCATCACCTTCAAGAGTAGTAGTGAGATTTTGAATTCTATTTTTAACAGCATCTGATGGTACTTGAATATAGACTAAGCCGCTTTTATTCGACGATTCAACAACTCTACTTGCAGAAAAAGTATTTAATTTATTGACTCTACTCTGATATTTTTTTTGCAATAAATCAAATGCAGCCTTAGCTTCAACTTGTGCTTTAGCTAGCTGTAAATCAGTTTGTGCTTTAACAACTTTTACTTCAGTTTGTGCTTTATCAATCTCCACTTGAGCCTGTGCTTTAGCAATTTCTGCATCAGCTTTTACCTTAGCAATCTTCTGCTCAGAATTCCAAATAGAAAGATATGCCAAAAAAACTGATGCTATAGAAGTTACTAATGCCAATCCTAAAATAGCAAGGCTGACATTCCTTGTTTGAGATGCCTTCCTGACTGCTTTTTGCAAAATCGCTGTTGCTTGCTGATTTGCATCTTCAACCTCACGACTAATTTGGATATATTTCTGCTGAAGTTCCGTTGGTTGCGGTGATTTTGCGCCACTTTCCTCTAACCATGTTCCCCAATATTGCAGTTCTTCAGACCTTAATAAGAAAGCCTCTTTGCTGCCATTTTCATACCAATCAATTGCTTTGATCTGTAGCTTAGTATGTTTTTTGACATATTCCAAATCCTGAGAAATCGCATTAATTAATCTCTGGAAATTTTCTGCAAAGTCATCTTGTTCCCGAAACTGCAACCAATTATGAGCATTAATCGCTTGGTGAGCAGTATCTGCTTCGTCAAATAATTCTTTAGGCACTTCTCTTCGCAGAATTGGAATAAAACGCTTTCCATGTCTTAAGGCGTGTTTAACTTCATCTCCACATATTTTTGATGCCACAGAGTTAGGGCTGACAACAAACAGAAAAGTATCTGCTGCTTCAATCCCTTTTTCAATCTCCGTCCACCATTTAGTTCCAATCTCAATTTTTTGCCAATCCACCCAAGGGTCTTGATCGCTATTTCCTAAAGCCTCATGAAGCTCTCTGACAAAGGACTGATCTAAGCGAGAATAGGAAATAAAAATTTTAGCCATATAGCCTCCTAATTAGATTCATTTGATGGCTTATCTTGGGGATCTTTATTCTCCTCATAAAGTTTGGATACAGCCTCGCTCATCTCCGCCACCCAACTACTCGTTTCCGCTTGGATTACGTCCTCTGTACTTTTGACCAATTTTTTAATGCTTTTAGGGTCAGCCCTATCTTTATCTGTTAGTGCATACCACCAACACAAAACATTTTCTAGATTAAAAGCTGCTTGGTTGTAACACACAAGCGTACTATCCAACTGCTTAAAATCCAAATAACTAGTGATCGCCGTCGCGATCGCATTAGTAATAGCAATCCAAATTTGCTCCTGCATCGCCGCCCAAAAAGTACCTAAACCACCCAAAACATAAATCGACCATTGTAGAAGTTGCCATTGTCGATCTAGCTTTACAGTTTGACTGCGATACCAACTAAGCTGATCGATCAGACGATATTTTAAATACTGATCAGCCGTCAACGATGAAAAACGGACTTTAGTTTGCAGAGCTATTTTTGATTTATTACTCTCTATTACCAAACCTGACCGATTTACCTCTGTTTTCATCAAGCGATCACTAACCTCCTCAATTTTCTTTGCTAAAGAGTTATCGGCATTATTTCGATTATCATAAAAGGAATCAACTCGATATAAATAGATTTCTTTTTTGAGTTTTTCCGCACTAGCTCTCAATAAAATCCAATTCATACCGCGATCTAACTTTACCGATGCAGCTAATAAAACACTAACTGCGATTGGTGCGATCACAGCTAATGTATAAAAAATATTCTTGATGCCAGCAATAGTTTCGGCTTTATTACCACTAGCAAATTTTACAGCCGATTGTAGATTAGGATGATCCCATGCTGATAGCACAACAACCAACGCTGTCGAAACCACACCCATAACTAAAAGTGTAATCCGAAAATTTAAAAACCGCTTCTTAGTTTTGCTCGCCGTGTCAGAGTAAATATCAAAAAGTTCCCACGCATTTTCTAATAACTTTTGGTTGAGTTCAGTTGACTGAGACGGAGATGGATCTGCCATTACAACTTCTCTCCCGATAGCTTCTGTCTCAAAACTTTTTCTAACTCAGCGATCGGTTCATCAAGATCAAACAAATGAATTTGCCCTTGAGTTAATAATGATTCTATTTCCTCTCGTTGTTCCGAATCAGGATGAAGTGCCGCATTAGCAATTTCATCCGCTAACCTGCCACTACCAGCGATTGTCACAATGGGACGCTGCTCCTTAGCGCTCTCTTTCGCATCCACCAAAGCAATCGCCCCGCCATTAATCAAGACTGTCACCGAAGGATGTTCCCCCGCTAATAAACTGGCAATATGTGCCAACCACCGCGACTCATCCCCCCACTGATTGCCCTGAACCCAAAAGAAATGGGAATGGTGCGGTTCTAAATCCGGCGCATCAGGATTGCTTCCTATCACATTAGGATTTAAATTATGCATTCCATGAGGCAACTTCACCAATCCAATCGGTAAAACCCCAATCAGCGGAAAATCCAACTGCTTGATGTTTTTGGCATTGCCCATCAATTTCATTACCCCTGTATCTGTCCCTCCATCCACCACATAACAGCCTAAATTTTGCGCCAATGGTGCGAGAACTTCGACAAATAAGGTTTGCAATTTGGCAAAATCCGCCTCAGCAATTAAACTTGCACCACCAATAATCACTAAAACTGGGCGATGTTCTGGCAATCCTATAGCTGCCAAAGCCGATGGTAAATCATTTGCAGCTTTAATTTCTATGGCTTTAGCCACAACATCATTCGCAAATTTAATCTGAACCGTGGATTGCATTTGGGAAACTGCCTATTGCTTGCTTATTTTGGCATTACTATAACCTAAGTTGCTCTGTTTGGGGCACGAAAAGTACATCTATGCTCTATGGTGCTATGGTTCTCCTACCAGTACAACGACTTGCTGCTTAATATTTCCTTTAGGTCTTAGGCTTTACGGTCGCGGCGCAGTAACCAAATCATGGCAGCTAAAACGGTAATTTGAATGGCTAAATTGGTTGCATTATCCGTAAATGCGCCATTGCCTGCCAATAATTTGAGCAAGAAAATCATGCAGCCAATTAAACCAGAGCCAGCAAATGCCACATAAATAAAGCGACGTAGGGGACGATAGGGACTTTTGATTTCGTCTCTGAGTCTTTGGTAACGTTGGGGATTTTCGGAGTTCATGGTTAGTTTTTGCACCCAGTATAACATTGGGATATAGAGCTAAAGCGGCTCTGATATTTCCATAGGGGGATTTACATTTCGTTACAAACTTGTCATTGTAATTAATACATAAACCAATAACCAATCAGTCGTAAACATTTGCACTGGTTATTGTGATTAAACATCCTAAATTAATGATAAATCCCTTTTTTTAGAGGGATCTACTTCTCAAACCAGCGAGGACAAGCCCATGACCCAAACCACTACGCCTACCACTCTCCAAACATCCACCATCTCCAGCGATACGCCCATAACTTCCATTAATAGCATTAACATCCAAAATCTCAATGTTAATCCTTCTGGGGAAGGGACATTTGGTTTTAGTAATTTTGCGGAAACTTGGAATGGTCGTATGGCGATGATTGGCTTAGTCACTGGCTTCGTCAATGAAGTAATTACCGGCAAAGGAATTTTGGGGCAAATTGGTATTTCTGGTCATGGTGGCATTCTCGTTGGTTTATTCTTAACTGGATTTACGATCGCCACAATGATTGGCTACTATGCCATTAAAGTAACCAGCGCTCCGGAAACTCCTGCTCAATAGTTGGGCTGATGGGCAAAACCAAGGGTTCAGTATGATTTGCTCTGAGTAGTTCTCTAACTCACGTTACGCAGAAGGTTATAAGACCCTCTCCCCTAGCCTCTCTGCCAAAAAGCTACCGTGTACACACAACTACAGAAATTTGCAAATCTCATCAATTACCCC
>JBAXSK010000241.1:0-6088 GCA_037130765.1 Pseudanabaena sp. ELA607 | reverse complement strand
GTGCAACACCCGAATATGGCAAGCAGAAATTTCTAGAACGCTTGGAAAGAGAAATACGTCAAACCAAAGAGCGCTATCCTGAAGCAGCTTATGTAGGAATTGCCGATGGCGCAGAATCAAACTGGAAATTTCTAAATCAACATACTCAAACGCAGATCCTTGATTTTTATCATGCATCAGGCTACTTAGGGGTAGTAGCTGAAGTTCTATATCCTAACCAATCTGCCGAACAGAAAGAATGGCTCAATCAAAGTTATCATCAGCTTAAACATGAAGTGGGGGCTGCCCAGAGACTCCACACCCAGATGCTAGAACTTGCAAAACAAGAAGGACTAAGCAAGACTCTCAGGGAGAATCTTCAAGCTGCTATCACCTATTATCATAACCATCAGCACCAAATGCATTATTCTCAATTCCGACAGCAACATTATCCGATTGGCTCTGGTGTCACTGAAGCTGCTTGTAAAACATTAATCAAGCAAAGATTATGCTGTTCTGGTATGCGTTGGAAAGAAAAAGGGGCAAGCATAATTTTGAGCTTAAGAGCTTTAATTCTAACGTCAACTCGTTGGGAGCAATCTCCTCGACACCAGACATCAGTTCAGGTCGTGGGTGTGGAGGCTCAGAACTTTCTAGTATCTTTGCAGGAGTATCGGTTTGGATCAGTGAGTGTTACAAAGAGCGATCTAGCCCCACAAGCGCTATGATCTTGGCAAATTTCCCCTAGAACCGATGATCGACAATCGCCAATACGCACCTGCAACTCAACGGAACCGCAATGCTATCTTAAAGGTGCTTTTACAGGTTTTACCTCAACAAGGCTCAGTGTTAGAGATAGCCAGTGGGACAGGAGAACATTGCGTCTTTTTTGCACCACATTTTCATCCTTGCCAGTGGATACCATCAGATCCTAATCAAGGCGCGATCGCGAGTATTACTGATTGGCAAAAGCATTACCCATCTGATAATTTAGCCGCACCCTTACAGATTGATGTCACCGCACTTCATTGGTACTGTGACGATAATCTCCAAAATAAAGACATTCAGGCGATCGTCAATATCAACATGATTCATATTTCACCTTGGCAAGCCTGCTTAGGATTAATGGAAGGTGCGAAAAACCTTTTGTCAGTGGGCGGTATTTTGTATCTCTATGGCCCATTTAAACAAGATGGCAAACATACCAGTATGAGTAATGCTGAGTTTGATGCAAGTTTGCGATATCAAAATTCTGAGTGGGGAGTGCGAGATCTTGAAGATGTAATTACTGTCGCCGCCGCCCAAAATTTAGTACTGCAACAAATTCAACCGATGCCAGCGAATAATCTCTCTGTGATTTTTAAGATGCTTGATTAGGCTGGATTGAATGGTGTTACAAAGTATGATCGCCACTGGATCTTTTAGTGGCACAACACTATGATCTATCTGCCCCAACTAACGGATAGTCCGATGGTAATTACGATATCGTCCTTTCCCTAAATACAGACAATTCAAAGTCTATCCACAGGCAATTTTCTATCTCAAAATCTAAATAATAAATTACAATTGACACTAAATTTAGGACTGACTCAAACTGCGGGTGAAAAATTATGAAAATTCTGCATGGTACTTGGATTCCCGATCATAGTGACAATTTTATCCAAACTGGCAATTTTTATATTTGGGTAGAGACTACGGAAGCTAAGGCGATCACCTCAACCAAACGCAAGTCATCCAAAGCGGCGAAAGTTTCTGAGGCGAGCGCTAAACACCCTGCGAGTTTATCTGAATCAGATCTAAAACCATTTCTTTATAACGAGCTAGCGATCAAAGATGACCTGCTACAAGAAATAACTAATCCCTATATCAGAAAAAATTCTCCTAGAGAACAAATTGTCTTTCCAAAATACTTTCTCTTACCTACAAGTGAAAATAAGCCCTTACCATCCCTCGAATCCGCAAGATATTTAGAAATCGAGAGTCCTGAAAATTTTGAGCTACAGTATTGGCAAATCGATTGTTATCAGGTGACTACTCCGATTAAAACTGGTAGTTATCAATTTCGCCGAGCGATGAATGTTGTCAAATTGCTGAATGATTTACATTTCATCTCACTCAATAATCTTGCCGAAGTCCAACTAGGCTCTGATTTACTATTTTGGTATCACTACACCCAAGCCTTTAAACAGATTATTCTCAAAGATCAATATATTCCTGCCTTCAAGTATCGAGAACTTGAGGTTAAAGCTACTAAAGCAACTAAAACTCCTGCTAAAACATCTACAAGGTCCAAAAAAGCAGCCAGTCAAGCACCAAAATTTGAGATTTATCCAGTTTGGGAAATCGTTTCTGAGAAATATGAGGCAGAGCTACAGCAGTATGTGGAATATATGCCCCTAGCTTGTGTTTCAGGTTTTAGCGAACCTGCGGGACAACCATTATTTGGGGATCGCTACACCCTGTTACAGCATTTTTCAGAATCGGTGTTGCATAGCATCATCACTAATACCCCAACTACAGCCCAATTTGACAAGCAAGTATTTGATTCCTTATTACACAGAGGTTTGGATTTTTCTGCTGATCGCTTTGGCGATTCGATGATTGCTGGTGATGCAGCATTAGAAGAGTATCAACAATGGCAAGCATGGCGACAAAAAATCATGCGCACCCAGTCAGATTCTGCTTTTTATCTCTGCTTTCAACTCCAAGATCCTGTCAAAGAGCAAGAACCTTGGCAACTGCAATTTCAAGTTTCGCCTAAACAAGATCCTTCTCTCAAATTGCCATTAGCCGATTATTGGACAATGACAGCAGCCAAAAAGAAAGCTTTGGAAAAGCAGTTTGGTAAAGAGTTTGAGCAAAATCTATTGTTAAATCTTGGTTATGCCGCCCGAATCTATAATCCAGTTTGGCAAGGGTTAGAAACCGATCGCCCCATTGGTTTAAGTCTCGATCTTGACCAAGCCTTTGAATTTCTCAAAGAATCAGCTTGGGTTTTAGAAGATGCGGGATACAAAGTCGTTGTGCCTGCTTGGTGGACTCCTGCGGGACGACGCAGAGCAAAAATTAAACTCAAAGGTTCTAGTAAAAGTGCTACCAGTTCTAAAACTCAAGCCAAGAGTTACTTTGGTTTCGATCAATTAGTGGAATATCAGTACGAATTGGCGATCGGGGATGAAAGCATCTCGACAAAGGAATGGGAACAGCTAGTCAATGCGAAAACACCGTTAGTCAAGTTTCGTGGTGAATGGATTGAACTTGATCGCGACAAAATGCAGGAGATGCTCACCTTCTGGCAGCAGCAGGGACAAGGCACATCGGCAATGAGTTTGATTGACCTAATGAAGTTAACTGCCACCGATCCTGATTGGGAAGTTGATCGCAATAGTGTTCTTGCCGAGATGCTAACTAAATTGCAGGACAAGCAGCAATTTGAACCCATTGAAAATCCACCTCAACTTAATGGAACTCTGCGTGAATATCAAAAACGCGGCGTGGCATGGTTGCAATATTTAGAAGGTCTGGGCTTAAATGGTTGTCTAGCCGATGACATGGGCTTGGGTAAGACGGTGCAGATTATTGCCAGATTAGTGAATGAACGTGCTGCAATCACAGAAACTCCCGAACCCACTAAAGCCAAAAAATCAACAAAAACAACAAAATCCAAGAAAGTTCTTCCTGCACTTGAAGCGGTAAATGAGATCCCACCTACGTTACTGATTGCCCCCACTTCCGTTGTCGGTAACTGGCAAAAGGAAATCGAGAAGTTCGCGCCACATTTACGAGCGATTGTCCATCATGGTAGCGATCGTCTTCAAGATGCTGCTGCATTTCAAAATATCTATCAAACCCATGATTTGATCATTACTTCCTTTACCCTCATTCGTAAAGATGAAGCTCTATTTAGTTCCGTCAATTGGCATCGGATTGTGATTGATGAAGCTCAAAATATCAAAAATCCCAAAGCCGCCCAAACCAAAGCGATCCTTAAACTCGAAGCCAAACATCGTCTAGCCCTTACAGGTACACCCGTTGAGAATCGACTCCTAGATTTATGGTCAATTTTCAATTTCTTGAATCCCAATTACTTAGGTAAAGAAGCGCAGTTTAAGAAATCCTTTGAAACACCAATTCAAAAAAATAACGATCAAATTCAAGCAGGTGTATTAAAGAAACTGGTCGAGCCATTTATTTTGCGGCGAGTCAAAACCGATCAATCGATCATCAAAGACCTGCCCGATAAAATCGAACAAAAGCTTTATACCAACCTCACTAAAGAGCAAGCCTCACTTTATGAAGTGGTGGTGAGGGATGTAGAAAAACAACTTAATGAAGTGGAAGGGATTCAGCGTAAAGGGTTAATTCTCTCGACATTGCTGAAACTCAAACAAATTTGCAATCATCCGCGTCAATTTTTGCAAGATGGTAGCGACTTCACAACTGAGCGATCGCATAAGCTTAGCCGTTTATCTGAGATGATGGAAGAAGTAATTTCTGAAGGAGAAAGCATCTTAATCTTTACGCAGTTTACCGAGATTGGTGATGCTCTAGAAAAATACATCCGTCAAAAGCTGCATTACAACACCTACTACATTCACGGTGGCACAAATCGCGATAAACGGGAACGCATGATTACGGAGTTCCAAGATCCTGAAACTGAGCCTTCGGTATTTGTTCTCTCTCTTAAAGCTGGTGGTGTTGGTATTACGCTCACTAAGGCAAACCACGTTTTCCACTTCGATCGCTGGTGGAATCCCGCCGTTGAAGATCAAGCCACCGATCGCGCTTTTCGGATCGGACAAAAGAAAAATGTCTTTGTCCATAAATTTATCACCATTGGTTCCCTAGAGGAGCGTATCGATCAAATGATTGAGGATAAAAAGAAACTGGCTGGTGCAATCGTCGGAGCCGATGAGTCTTGGCTCACGGAGCTAGACAACGACAAGTTCAAGCAACTTATTGCTTTGAATAAGAGTGCAATTATGGATTAAATCAAGATTTTCTAGTGAATGTCGGCAATCCCTTAAAAATTCAGTAATAAAATAGGAGCAAAACAATGGCAAAACATAGTCGGACATGGTGGGGGCAAAAATTTATTAGCGCTCTCGAATCTTTTACCGATTCAGGTAGACTCCAACGCGGTCGCGCCTATTCGGGAGACAGTCGCATTCTCCATTTCGATATTACCAAAGGACTCGCCACAGCCACGATTCGCGGTAATGTCAATCCTTATTTTGGAGTCTATAAAGAGCCAAAATATGAGACTGAAGTAAAAATGACAGCAATCTCTGCCAAAGACTGGACAAAAATTATTGCCAATATGTCCTCCAAGGCAAGCGTAGTCGCCAGATTATTGCTCAATGAAGTTCCTGAAAATATTGAAGATAGCTTTACCGCCTTTGGCAAACATCTACTGCCCCATAGCAGCAAAGACTTCCAAACTGAATGTTCTTGTCCTGATTACTCCAATCCTTGCAAACATATCGCAGGGCTATGTTATCGGCTTGCTGGGGAACTCGATCAAGATCCATTTCTGCTGTTCGAGATGCGTGGTATATCTAAAGAAGATCTGCAAGCAGAACTAATCAAATCGCCCCTTGGTAAAGCCCTAGCATCAGAATTAGGCGATCGCAATCTTGAGTCAGAAGTAGCAAACTCGTACTTCACTAAACCGCAAACTGTAGCTATCAAAGAAACCCCTACCCTCAAACAATTTTGGCAAGGACAAAAGCGCTTACCAAGTGCGATTCCCTTTGCTACTCCCGCGAGTGTATCGGCGATCGTTATCAAAAAACAGGGCGATAATCCCTCGTTTTGGCATAAAAATAATTCGTTTATTGAAACGATGGAAGAACTCTATGTTCGTGTCAGAACTAAGAATTCATCTTTGTTGTAGAAATCTTTTATCTAAAATCATTCAACAAACTTTAACTTGTTAGAGAAATATTTTAGAGCAAATATATTTATTTAAATTAAAGATGAAACAAAAATATTAATCATAAATTTTGGTTAATCCCAAAATAATTTGAATCGCCTATAATTATGAATTATTTGCTATTAACTTTATTAGGCAATTTATGATTATTAATCGATTTGTGATTAATAACTA
>JBAXSK010000240.1:0-6100 GCA_037130765.1 Pseudanabaena sp. ELA607 | reverse complement strand
TTGATAATGCTGTTGGTATTGATATGGGTCTGAAGGATTTCTTGATTACCAGTGATGGTGAAACTGTCCCTATCCCTCAGTTTGCTAGGAAAGCTGAGATCGACAAAAAACTACGGAATAAGGCTGTTTCTCGTAAAAAGAAAGGCAGCTATCGTAGACGGAAAGCGGTTAAACGCCTTGCGAAACATCACCAAAAAATAGCAAGGCAACGCAAAGATTTTCATTATAAATCGGCACAGCAATTACTCAATAAGTATGATGTGATTGGCTTTGAAGATTTGAATGTTAAAGGTTTGGCTAGAACTAGGATGGCAAAATCGATCCTAGATGCTGGTTGGAGTGAATTTCTGGATATTCTGGTTTGCAAAGCTGCGAATGCTGGCAAGTTGGCTATAGCTGTGAATCCAAACGGCACTACCCAAAATTGTTCTAATTGCGGTACTCACATCCCTAAAACCATTGCAGATCGTTGGCATAGTTGCCATGTTTGCGGGTTGGAGCTTGATAGGGATGTGAATGCTGCGATTAATGTTAAAAACATTGCTGTCGGGCGGACAGTGATTAAAGCTCAGCGCGTTTCCGATGCAATAGCAGGATTAGCTGAGAAGCCCACCCTATACTCGTCTGCGAGTTAGGGCTGGGAGTCGTCACAACGCCGCAGGTTTATTCTTAAAATCTATGAATCATGGCTAAAATCTTATTACCTAAAATATCCCGTAAATCTAAAGCCCCAAGCAACCGCCTCAACCAACCTTGGACACCCTATCTTTTTATATTGCCAGCGGCTTTATTACTGGGTTTGACCGCATTTTTACCCATTGCACAGGCGATTTACCTAAGTTTTACCAATTATGATTTTGTTGGGGAACCGGTCTGGCTAGGGCTAAAAAACTATAGCGATCTCTGGCAGGATCAGCTTTTCTGGAAGGTACTAGGCAACACCTTGATTTATCTCATTTTTGCCGTGCCGTGCCTGATATTTTTGCCTTTGGGCATGGCGATTTTAGTGAATCAAAAACTGCGCGGAATGCGTTTATTTCGGGCAATTTTTTACTTTCCGGTGCTGTTGTCGGTGGTAGTCGCTGGCATTGCTTGGAAATGGGTGTATGCCGAAACGGGATTGCTGAATTATTTTCTCTCAAGCATCACATTTCAATCGTTGCGGGTTCCTTGGCTGACCGATCCCAAGCTAGCGATTTTTGCCATTATTGCCGTGACCGTCTGGAAAGGCTTAGGCTATTACATGGTGATTTACCTCGCCGGTTTACAGGCAATTCCGCAAAACCTTTATGAAGCCGCGATGATCGACGGTTCCGATGGCATTCAAAAACATTTTGATATTACTATTCCGTTAATGCGTCCTTATATTTTGCTAGTGGGGGTGATTTCATCCATTGCTGCCCTGAAAATCTTTGAGGAAGTTTACATCATGTCCCAAGGCGGCCCCGCTAACAGCACCAAAACCGTGGTTTATTACCTATTTGACAAAGGAATCAGCAGCTTAGAAATGGGCTATGCCTCGGCGATCGGCGTATTTCTGTTTTTAGTAATTTTCATCGTTTCTATTGCCACATTTCGGTTTAGTAATCCGCTGAAAGTGATTAACTAGCAGAGGTTCCTCTAATATGTCTAGGCATTAAGTCCCAAAAGCCCGATCCCCCGCATCTCCCAAACCTGGTAAAATCCAGCCCTGTTCGTTAACTTCTTCATCAATACAGGCAGCATAAATTTGCACCGCTGGAAATTGCAGATTAATTTGCTGTAACGCCGGAGTTGCACAAATAATATTAATAATCCGCACATCCGCCATATCAATGCCCTTCTCTCTCAACAGCACCAAAGTTTGCAAAATCGTGCCCCCCGTAGCTAGCATCGGCTCTACAATCAAAACCTTCGTATTTGGGGCAAACCTCTCCGGCAACCTATTCAAATAACAACTAGATTGCAGCGTCGCTTCATCCCGTACCATGCCCAAATGATAAACCCTTGCCATGGGTAACAATGGCTGACAACCCTCCAACAAAGCCAAACCTGCCCGTAAAATCGGCACAATCGCCACCGCCACACTGCCATCAATGATTTTGCCAGTAGTAGGGGCTAGGGGCGTGTCAATGGGGACATCTTGGGTGGGTAACCAATCGCGCACCGCTTCATAGGTGAGCCATTTACCCATTTCCGCCAAAGCAGTGCGAAATAATGGCACAGGAGTATGCACATCCCGCGCAATGGTGAGCCAATGCTGAATTAGGGGATGGGGCGGGACAAAAATGCGCAATTGGGGAGGCATAGTCAGGGATAAGAGGTGAAGTTAACTAAAAATATAACGGAATTACAGTGAAATTATTTAGGTATCAGAAATTGTGCGGCAAATATATTGGGGTATCCTGATGGCAGGCAAGGTTCCACTAAGTCAACCCACAACCACTAGACTGATCGTGACATATTTGGCTCAAAAGCGCTATCCTGTGGAAGATAATTCATGACCCAACCACCCATCACCATGACACAACCGTTATCTCTATGGCCCTATGTCACCCCGGGTATTCCTGATGAAATGTTTGAGCGGTTGCCGGGCATCCCCTTAAGCAAATGCGAGGTACGGTTACTAATGCTGGGTAAACTAAGGCTGAGAACAAATTCGGTTTTATGGGATATTGGCGCAGGTACAGGCACAATTGCGGTGGAAGCTGGGTTAATTTGTCCATTGGGGCAGGTTTTTGCCATTGAACGAGATGAGGATGTGTCCAATTTAATTGGGGTTAATTGTCAGAAATTTGGCGTAAATAATGTCACCGTAGTGCGTGGTAGTGCTCCAGATTGCTTGGCTGATTTAAACCCCGCTCCAGACCGGATCTGCATTGAAGGCGGTCGCTCTTTACCCGAAATTATTCAATATGCTTGGTCACGGTTGCAGATTGGCGGCAGAATCTTAGCCACCACCAATACCCTAGAAGGTTTATATGCAATTTCCCATAGTTTTATGGAACTTCAAGTCAGACAAATTGAAGTGGTGCAGTCAGGGGTAAATCGTTTAGAAACTAAGGGCAATCAGCAATTATTTGCCGCCGTCAATCCGATTTTCCTGCTTAGTGGCGAAAAATTAGACGAGTAATATATGGGTAATAAATTTATTACTAAATTATTTCAGTAACCCGTGTTTTAAACTCCAGATTCTGCTAAGGGCACGTCATAGGTCATGAAATCATGGGCTGCGATTGTGTTGGCGAAAATCATCCGTGCTTCCGTAATGAGATCGTCTAAGCCAATGGCATTACCAGGAGCATAGCGCGGACTAAAATGCGTCATGATCAATGTTTTTGCCTGAGCCAACAGAGCCACCTGCGCCGCCATCGTACTCGTAGAATGCAATCGCTGAAATGCCATATCTGCATCTTGGTGGGCAAAAGTGGCTTCATGAATTAACACATCGGCATCCTTAGCTAATTCCACCGCATTATCACAAAATACCGTATCCGTGCAATAAACCACCTTCCTACCCACCTGCACCGGACCGCAAAACTCCTGTCCGGCAAACTTCCGCCCATCGGGTAAAGTAATCACCTTGCCCTGTTTTAATGCCCCATAGAGCGGCCCCGATGGAATCCCCGCCGCCATTGCTTTCTCTAAATTGAACTTACCTGGGCGATCCCGCTCTACCAAACGATAGCCATAGGCAGTAACCCGATGTTTCAATGATCCTGCCGCCACATAAAATTCACTATCCTCACACACCAAGCCCGGTTTCACCCGATGGACTTTAATCGTGTAAGACAGCTTAGTTTCGCTATAACGCAAAGCCGACTCAATGTATTCCCCTAAACCAATGGGGCCATAAATATCAATATGACTGACATTTCCCGCCATGCCACAGCTAGCCAAAAGCCCCGGCAAGCCAAAAATATGATCCCCATGCAAATGAGTAATAAAAATCTTTGTAATCTGACTACTTTTGACATCACTTCTAATTAGCTGTTGTTGCGTCCCTTCGCCGCAGTCAAATAGCCACACCTCAGAACGCTGAGGCAACCGCACCGCCACACTAGAAACATTACGAGCGCGGGTGGGGATGCCTGAACTCGTGCCGAGAAATGTAATTTGCATGATCTAATCTACTCAAAAAACATAGGTGAAGAAATTGTGGCCAAAGTAGGGAAGTACCAGAATAAAATAAGCCTAATTAATCATTCTAATCATCAATTAAAATCTCAATGCGGCGACTATTACGCTCCGTAGTTTCTGGGTCACTACCAAGCAAAGGTCTACCCGCACCATAGCCAATCACTAACCAATTGTAAGTATTTTCTCCCCGTAGCCGCATCAAATATTCTTTGACCGCCGCCGCCCTCATATAAGACAAACTCAAAGCATAAACCTCTTGACCACCAGCCCCCTTTAAATCTAAGTGTCCCTGAATCCGCACCGTAGGACGGGTATTTCCCTTAGCTAAAGGCAATTGAGCCGCAATTTCATCTAACAGCTTGATCCCTTGGGGGCGCAAAGCCGCTGTACCTGACTCAAATAAAACATCACTTAGCAGCAAGAACTGGGTCTTAGTGCGCCTATAATTACTCAGATTTGGTTGCCAAACCCATTCTGGGGCTAAAATACCCATGCCCAAGCCAGCCAATAGACCCACCACAGAGCAACCCAGCACCACCGTTAAACGTAGGATACTCTGACTAATTAATGACCATCGCTGGGGCATCGATGGGGAGGTTGGTCCCTTATTCGTCATGGCTATGGTGATTTAATTAGGATAATT
This sequence comes from Pseudanabaena sp. ELA607, assembly GCA_037130765.1. GTDB lineage: Bacteria > Cyanobacteriota > Cyanobacteriia > Pseudanabaenales > Pseudanabaenaceae > JBAXSK01. The sequence continues at coordinate 1,338 of JBAXSK010000240.1, read as the reverse complement.
AGAAATTAATCGGTAACACGAAAATTCATGTCGCAAAAAATGGGCGTAACCAGCATGAATCAAAGCAAATAAAACAAGACAACTGAAGCTCAACCAACTTTTAGGGGGGAATAAATTACAGTTTACTCAAGGTTATAGTCAATCAAAGTAAGAATGTCACGTTACTTAGAGTCCTTCTCAGACAAGATGTCTGACCTACTAAGAGGGATAAAGCAGCGTGGAACAGACATCTTCTCCGTTTATCTTTCTCCTTTGTTATGCCATCTTTAACTGAAACAACTATAACTTAGTAAAACCTAAATCCCTGAACTCAACTAGGCATTTAGCCCTGCAAATAGCTAATAATGACTATTAACGTCTATACCCTATAGTACCAAGCTCTGAAGGGTAGCTCACCACATATCTTAATGTGATCAAGAGCTTCAGCCCTAGATCGTCCTCCAGCAAATCACGTCCCCCAGCACCACCCTCCCTATGCAAGAAGATTGGTTACTAATCGGTAAAATTGTTTCCACCCAAGGCATTAAAGGGGAAATGCGCGTCTTATCTTACTCCGATTTTCCCGAACGCTTTGAAGATGCAGGCACTCGCTGGCTCAGCCCCACAGAAACCCCTAACCCCCAAAATTCCCCTCAACCCATACAGCTACTGCGGGGCCGTGTTCTGGCAGGCAAGCAAAACCTCTATGTAGTCAAACTGGCAGGGATCGACACCTACGAACAAGCCGAAGCCCTGCGCAACCATTGGCTCTTCGTCCCCGCAAGTGATCGCATAGAATTAGATCAAGATGAATATCACTTCGGCGATCTGATTGGCTGTACCGTAGTGCATCAAGAAACCGCCGTTACTTTAGGCACAGTAATCAGCATTCTTACCGCTGGCAATGACCTGCTAGAAATCCAACCCCCAGACCCCAAGCTTCAGCCATTTCTGTTACCTTTCGTCGCTGCCCTTGTCCCCTCCGTAGACCTAGAGCGCCAAATTATCACCGCCCTGCCACCTAAAGGCTTAATTCCTTAGAATCCTAAAAAGAAATAAATCCGAATGCAAACCTGATGCATATATCCTTAGAAGCATCAGAATGCGTAACACCAACCAAAAATAGTAGGGATATACCCCCTTGCCTGTTTCCCAAGGCAGATATATCACCAATCATGCCAGCAAGGTATTTACAAAACATTACTGATGCCTTACATTAGTTTCATCGAGGCAAACACAGCAATGTAGCCGCCCCGAATATCATACAGAACCTTCACAATTTATATCTAAGGATCATTCGCAATCATGACCACAGCTATTCAAAGCCGCGAAAACGGCTCTGCGTGGGAACAGTTTTGC
>JBAXSK010000024.1:0-29545 GCA_037130765.1 Pseudanabaena sp. ELA607 | reverse complement strand
GGGTGGTGCTATTTATTGCCTTCAAGCCGTGCCATTCTTAATTTGATTGACTATACATCAGTGTTATTAGCGATCTGTTCAGGATTTTGCTGAGACTGCTCCAACAGAAAAAAGATAACAGCTAGAATAGTTTTCATAAAAATAGGATGCCGAGGCTTATTTTTAGAGAGTATTTGATATTAGCAAATATTCTACATAACCTATACTAGTTAGCTGCTTGGCTTCACCACTACTTGCGGATCACTACCAACTAAGATTTCGACTCAGGGCAGCCTGTACCGATTCCGAATTAGGATTCCGCGCCGCGATAGTGACAGAGTGCCCCAATTTTTGGAGATGATCCGCCAAGGGCGCACCCACATTACCAACACCAATAAATGTAATTTTCATGATTATAATACGATTTTCATAATCGTGTTTAACATTCGTATTTTATCAAATCAGAAAATGCTGAATTGCTACCAGCTACTTCACTAAATTTATTCATCAAATCCATTCATCGTCATCATCATAGGTGACACGGGTATCAGGACGACGGCTCGCGGTTTCTTTAGGACGTTTGTTACGATTGGCAAAATTACTAATGCTTTCCATAATGCCACCGAACAAATCTTCGTCATCTTCATCTACATCATCGTCGTCTTCGTCAAAGGCGTAAAGCTCCCGTGATAAAGCATAGAGAGCCTCTTGTAATTGCGATTGAGCCTTATCTAGATAAGTGTCATCTTCTTTGGCAATGGCTGCTTTGAGACTCTTAATTAAAACTTCAATCTGCTTGCGTCGTTCATAAGTTAATTTATAGCCATAATTGAGCGCCAAATCTTTTAATTGCCGCTCGGCATTAATCACCAAATTATCCGCCCGATTCATTTTCTGAATCCGTTCCTTTTTGGCGCGATCCCGTTCGGCAAATTGTTGGGCTTCAGCGATCATTTTCTCCACTTCAGTTTCTGATAGGGTAGATGCGCCTTTAATCGTGACCCGTCGCTCTAAACCACTGCGGCGATCCGTAGCTGTCACGGCTAAAATGCCATCGGTGTTGAGATCTAAACTGACATCAACTTGGGCCACGCCACGAGGCAACGGCTCCAAACCGCTCAGCTTAAATCTGCCTAAGGATTTATTATGCTCAGCTAGTTCTCTTTCTCCTTGAACAATATGCACTTCAACGGAAGTTTGATTATCTTCAGCGGTAGTAAATAGCTCAGTTTTGCGAATGGGAATGGTCGTATTACGGGGAATTAAACGCTTGACCACGCCGCCAAAAGTCTCTACCCCAATGGTTAATGGTGTCACGTCAAGTAACAGCATATTCTTTAATTCACCGGATAAAATGCCCGCTTGGACTGCGGCTCCCACTGCTACCACTTCGTCAGGATTAACGCTCTGATTCGGTTCCTTGCCAATCAAATTTTGTACCAGCTTCTGTACCGCCGGAATCCGCGTCGAACCACCCACTAAAACCACTTCATCAATTTGGCGGGGACTGAGTTTGGCATCCCGCAACACCCGCTCTAAAGGAATGCGTAACCGTTCTAATAAAGCCTCACAGAGCCGCTCAAATTCCGTCCGTTTTAATTCTGTTTCTAAATGCAGTGGACCTTCTGCGGTGGCGGTAATAAACGGTAAATTGATTTCGGTACTAATCACAGTGGAAAGCTCAATTTTGGCTTTTTCGGCGGCTTCAGTCAACCGTTGCAAGGCTTGGCGCTCTTTCCGTAGATCAATCCCTTCTTGGGCTAAGAATTTCTCGGCGAGGAAATTCACCACCTCGCGATCAAAATCATCACCGCCCAATTGGGTATCCCCTGTGGTAGCTTTGACTTCAAATACACCATCATTCACATCCAAAATTGATACGTCAAATGTGCCGCCCCCAAGGTCAAACACTAAAATCTTTTGGCTATTCTTCTTCTCTAAACCGTAAGCTAAAGAAGCCGCCGTCGGTTCGTTAATAATCCGTTTAACTTCTATGCCTGCAATCCGTCCGGCATCTTTGGTGGCTTGGCGTTGCGAATCATTAAAGTAAGCTGGCACGGTAATTACGGCTTCGGTGACTGGCTCGCCCAGATAGCGACTCGCTTCATCGACTAGTTTACGCACCACCATAGCGGCAATTTCTTCGGGGGCAAAGTCTTTGTCGAGGCGCGGACAGCGTAATCTAACATTTTCCGCTTCATTGCGCCGAATGGTATAAGGGACTCGCTTCGATTCGGGGGTGAGTTCGCTATATCTGCGCCCAATAAACCGCTTTACCGAATAGAAAGTGTTTTCAGGATTTAATACCCCCTGACGGCGGGCCATCTGACCGACTAACTTCTCACCATCTTTGGTAAAACTAACCACTGATGGGGTGGTGCGGCTGCCTTCTGTATTAGCAATCACTAGTGGTTTGCCGCCTTCAATTACTGCGACGACAGAGTTAGTAGTGCCTAAGTCAATTCCGACGATTTTACCCATGATTGGCTGTGATTCGCTGCAAAGATTTTGGAGGAAAGAGCTTGGAGAAAGAATTTTAAAGGGAAGTGATACTGCAAAATAGTATCAACGCTGTACAAGAGTTTACCAGAGATAACCGTGCAGATACAGGAGGGTGACATCAGTTATCTCTGGTGATAGATGACCGGATCAAACCGCAAAATCCTTGAAGTCAAATTAAGGATTGTCTGAACCTAAGAATTTCTCTTTCAGGTCATTAATGGTTTTGCCTAAATCAGAACGATCCTCAGCGGAGCGGATATACCTGATCACCACGGAAATGGTATAGAAAAAGCCGACTAATTCAAACGCTGGAGCGAAGACAGGTAATTGGTCAATAAAAGCATAGACCCTTGACAATAAAATCAAGGTTACCAAGCTCAACACACTGAAGCCAATGATCGCCCGATTGGGATCAGCCGGTTCGCCAACGGCCCTGGCCCATAGTTTAAAGAAGTTTGCTAACAAGTTAGCCGTAAAAGTGTTACTGGTACTTGCTGCGACAGTTTCTGGGGCGATTTCTGGCGTAGTTTCTGGGGCAGTGGTGGGGGTTGCCGTAGTGGTATCTGTGACGGTTGTGGTGCTAGTCTTGGTGTCCTTAGTCGTGACCACATGCGGTAAAAACTCTTCGTCTAAAGGAGCCAATTCATCAATCTTACTAACAGTTTTGGTTTTGGTCACTGGTACTTTAGTCGCTATTTCGACAATTGGTTCCGCCACTGGAGCCTCATGGGGAATTACATCTAAAGTAGGCAAAGCGGTTTCAGGCTCGTCAAATTCTAAGCTAGTAACTGGTTTGGCTGGCTCTGGTTGCAATGCAGGCTGTAAATCTGGAGTTGAATCTGGGGATGATGGGGATGTCATAATCAATTAGTCTTTGGTTTAGTAATTAGGTTTAGTCAGAGCCTTAAGTAATAGTTTTAGTAATTAGTTATGCAATAGTGATAGGTTGCCTGTGGCTGATTGAGCGAAAATTAGCCATAGCAAACCATTTTCCCTAAGCCTCAATGCCATATCTGCGCTACAACGGGAGAATTGCCGCATAAGAGAGGTAAATTGACATATAAAAGGGTAAGTTACCCTAGTTTGGCTGATGCATCGCATTATCTCTGAATTTAGGGGGCTGATGAATATTTTCCTAGATAATTTTTGGCTCCATTGATTGCCTAGATTAATTTGCTAAGTTGCCATTTCTAGGTTGATCATTCTAGGTTGTTATTGGGATTTAGACCGTCTTAGTAGGCATTAATCGGGGTCTAGTCAGTGTTCAGGTAACCTGACGGGATCGATGTAAGGGTTTGACTCGGCCGTTTCATAGGCATCAATAATCCGCTGCACTAAGGGATGACGCACCACATCTTTTTGAGTAAATAAGGTAAAGCTAATGCCCTCCACACGACGTAACAAGTTCATCGCCATAATTAAGCCGGATTTTTGGTGGCGTGGCAGATCGGTTTGGGTAATGTCCCCCGTGACCACCATCCGTGACCCATTGCCGAGGCGAGTCAGGATCATTTTCATCTGGGCGGCGGTAGTATTTTGTGCCTCATCAACAATAATGAAAGATTTGCTGAGGGTGCGACCGCGCATATAGGCTAAGGGGGCAATTTCAATGATGCCGCGTTCGATCATGGCGGGCACTTTGTCCGGTTCAATGATCTCATGGATCGCATCGTACAACGGGCGCAGATAGGGATTAACCTTTTGCTGGAGGTCACCGGGTAAGAAACCCAGCTTTTCGCCCGCTTCAACGGCAGGACGGGTCAGAATCAGCCGCTCGAACTGATGCTCTTGCAAGGCTTTAACTGCTTTGAGGGCTGCGAGATAGGTTTTCCCTGTCCCCGCAGGCCCAATCCCAAATATCAAATCATGGTGATCCATAGCATTGACATACTGCTGCTGCCGTAGGGTGCGCGGCTGGACTGTATCCCCGCGACGGGTGCGAATTAACGTAGTGCGTTCTTGCCACTGTTGCAACCGTTCGGCTTTGATTGCTTCTTGGGCGGTGCGAATATCCACGGCGGCTACAGGCAAGTCTTTGCCCCACAATGGTTTGAGGGCTTCGATCAGTTTTTCACAGGCACTGACTTGAATTTCTGTACCTTCCAGCAGCAGATCTAAACCCCGCAACACTAATTTCACTTCCGTGACTGCGGTAAGTACTTTGAGGTTTTCATTTTGCGCCCCAGCTAGACGCACGGCACTAGATGGGGTAGGCAAGGTATAAGTATGGGATACAGTCATGCAGTTATGCCTTAGGCTTCTTCCGTAACGCCAAAAACTTCGTTAAAAGTTTTGCTTACTTTATAGCCGGAGTCGATGGATTCGAGGGGATCTTTGCGGAGACGATGGCGTAAACATAGACCAATGACGCGACCAACATCTGCGACGGTGACTTCGGTGCGTCCTTCAAAGGCGGCAATGGCTTTAGCGGCACGGTTGCTCACAATGTCGCCCCGCAAGCCATCCACATTAAGATCAGCACAAACCCGGGAAATATTCAGCCGCAGATCTTGGGGGATCGTAACTTGGGGTAACAGGGTTTGGGCGCGGACGATTTTATCTTGTAAACCTTGTTGCTCTTGGGTGTAGCGGGTTAGGAATGTGTGGGGATTGGCATCAAATTCGGTGCGTTCTTCGACGATTTGCACCCGCTTTTCTGGTTCGCGCACGGTGCGGATTTCAGCGTACATCCCAAAACGATCCAACAGTTGGGGACGCAGTTCGCCTTCTTCGGGGTTGCCGGAACCCACCAGCACAAATCGGGCCGGATGGCGGATCGAGATGCCTTCCCGTTCGACGGTATTCCAGCCAGAAGCGGCGGAGTCGAGCAGCACATCTACCAAGTGATCATCAAGGAGATTAACTTCATCGATGTAGAGAATGCCGCGATTGGCTTTAGCTAACAGTCCTGGTTCAAAGGCTTTGACACCTTCAGACAGAGCTTTTTCGATGTCAATCGTGCCGCAGACGCGATCTTCAGTTGCGCCAAGGGGCAGATCCACCATGACCACTTGCTTTTTGACGATGGATAGATGTTCACCTTGGGCAAGGCGGCGGCGCACTTCATCGCTTTGGATGTCGGCATCGGTGGGGTGGCTGTTAAAAGGATCGTCAGCCACGACTTCGATCTCTGGCAAGAGGTCAGTCATAGCGCGGACGGTGGTGGATTTACCCGTACCACGGTCACCCATCACCATAACGCCGCCAATTTTGGGATCAATGACGTTGAGCAGTAGGGATAATTTCATCTCTTCCTGCCCAATCACGGCAGAAAAGGGAAAAACGGGGCGGCGGGTGGTGGCCGCTGGCTTCACAGGAGTTGCGATCAAGGCTTTTGCTAAATTGCTTTTGCTATAGTTACTGTTAAGTAATTTTAACCTAAACTTGAAACCAGAAACGGTTGGGCTTAGATCTGCTAAGGAGTAAATACTTACGATATATCCAAGGTGCTTAGTTTTGGTTTAGGTTTAAGCTTTCAGGTTAAATTTTGATCTAAGAATTTATCTAAAAAAAGATTTCAGAATTAATTGATGTGCTTAAAAGTCTTGAGCCAAATCCTGCCCCGTAACATTCGGGGATCAGACATAGACAGGAATAATATATTCTTTAATTCAATACTTGACGATTAATTGCAGCAATTCTCAAATTATATCCTTTTTATCTTTGCCTTAGGTTCCCGTGTCATATTCGCCCCAATCTGAAACTATTCTATTTGACCGCATTACCCCAGATCGTGATGCCTTAAAAGTAATTTATGCTTTTCCTAATACCTATACTGTGGGTATTACCAGTTTAGGTTATCAGGTGGTTTGGGCGAATCTGGCGACCCGTCATCATGTGGATGTGCGGCGCTGGTTTACGGACTATCATGAACCCTTACCCAATGGCATCGATTTAATTGGTTTCTCATTTGCATGGGAATTAGATTACGGTAATTTACTGGCTGCTTTAACCCAATTTGGTTTACCCCGTGCCGCCGCTGCCCGAGGTGATGATCACCCCCTAGTATTTGGTGGTGGTCCCGTATTAACGGCTAATCCCGAACCTTATGCGGCTTGGTTTGATGTGATTTTATTAGGGGATGGCGAACATCTTTTAGGAGAATTTATTACAGCTTGTCATCGATGGCGAGACTTACCGCGACGGGAGAAACTTTATCACTTGGCTCAAGTTCAGGGAGTCTATGTACCAAGTCTTTATGAGATCACCTATGCGGCTCCTGATGGACTAATCACGGCAATTGAGCCAATAGCTGCCAGGGGTTTACCCACACCGCCGCCGACCATTCAGAAACAAACCTATCAAGGCAATACCCTATCAGTTTCTACCGTAGTTACCCCAGAAGCGGCTTGGGCTAATATTTTCATGGTGGAAGTAGTGCGCAGTTGTCCTGAAATGTGTCGCTTCTGTTTAGCGAGTTATTTAACTTTACCTTTTCGCACAGCTAGTTTAGAAACAGGTTTGATGCCTGCCATTGCAAAGGGATTAGCCGTCACAAATCGCTTGGGCTTATTGGGGGCATCCATTACCCAACATCCTGAATTTAATACCCTATTAGAATATCTCGATCAACCGCAATTTGATCAAGTGCGTCTGAGTTTAGCTTCGGTGAGGACTAATACCTTATCAGTGCGTCTGGCTGAAGTACTGGCGCGTCATGATAGCCGTTCTGTGACGGTCGCTGTAGAAAGTGGTTCGGAACGATTGCGACAGATTATCAATAAGAAGCTCCATAATGATGAAATCCAGCAGGCGGCGGCTAATGCCCAATCTGGTGGACTCAGCGCCCTAAAACTCTATGGTATGGTGGGAGTTCCGGCAGAAAATGAGAGCGATCTCGAAGCAACAGTGGATATGCTGCATCAATTACGGAAGACTGCGCCCAAATTACGGCTCACCTTTGGATGCAGTACATTTGTGCCCAAAGCCCACACCCCTTGGCAATGGCAGGGCGTTGATCCCACGGCGGAGAAAAAACTGGCTAAGCTGCGTAAATATCTAGCTCAAAAGGGAATTGATTTTCGTCCTGAAAGTTATAAAGATTCCCTTTTACAAGCTCTATTGTCGCGAGGTGATCGCCGTCTGACCAAGGTTTTAGAATTGGCTTATAGTTATAGTGATACACCAGTTCCTAGTGATGGAATGTACAAACGGGCTTTTAAGGAATTACGGGGACAGTTGCCACCTTTATCTTGGTACGTTCACGAAAATTGGCCATTAGAGATGACTTTACCTTGGCATCATTTACGCACGGCAATCAATCCAGAAATTCTGCAAAAACATCAGGGTATGTCTTTGGGCGCAACGGAATCAAAATCTTAATAGAGCAAACTTCTATTTCTTTTACTCAAGAATCTAAAAAATTATTTAGCAATTTAGTTAATTGGTGATCATCATCTAAGATAATTTAAATTGGCAGAAATATTTTTTAATAGATGATAATTCTTGGCTAAAGTCAATAAAATCAAATCTATGATACTTTGCTGAACTAGTGCGGTTAAATAGTTTAAAATTTCTTATAGCAGCTAGATTTAGGATGTAATTAATGGCGGTTTGGGTATTATTCTTAACAGCTAGATTAATTATTAGCCCTTAATCTTGGCTCTAAACCATTTTAAATATCTCTAAATATTCTGGAAATCCTCAAAACAAACCTAAAACTAAATATCTCTCTGATCAGCTAGTTTCTTGAAACTAATACTTTAAGTCAATAGTCTTTTAAAAAAATCTTTAATAAAATAATTTTTAATCAAGCAATGTTCAAATAACTAGTATCTAGCTAATAATCATTTTTTTGATTTTTCAGCAATTGAACATACTATTTCACACACAATAATTTATTAATATAGACCATGTACAAAGCACATATAAATTATCAATGAATAACTAATAGTTTGATCATAGCAGGTATTTTTGCTTGAATAGGGCAAATATATAAATGATTAGTCCTGTACTTCTGTAATTAATTAAATTAATTTTGAGACTATTGATGGTTTTGAGTAAACTACTTTTAGCTCTTAAAATATCTCATTTTAATCAGAATAACTCTAGAAATAACCATCAAAAAAACAATATTTTGTCTGACATTTTTTGACTAAATTCAATCAACAATAATCCGCAACACCATATTAACAATACACTAGCAATGAGTTATACATCCCCATCTTTTGATCATAATCAAGTACCGTCAGTTATGCCTTACAACGCTTCTACAGAGCAATCCCTAATTCAAACTTTGCAAGCAAAATTAGATGGACATCGGCAAATCGAAAAACTATTGCGAGATAGCGAGGAATATCACCGCGCTTTATTGCAACAACTGCCGATAGGTGTGGCTTTGTGCCGTTTAGACGGTACATTGATCGATTTTAATCTTTCTTTCACTCAGATCCTCGGTTTTTCGACCCAAGAACTGGCGAGTCGTAATTATTGGGAAATTGTCACTACCAACAGCCCCCAAGCAAGTATTCACATTTTACAAGCCGTGATGCAACATCAACATTATGGGCCCTATGAAACGATGCTGCAAGGGCATAATGGCTCAGTCATGGTGCGTCTGTCTGGATTAATTGTGGAACGTCATGGCGAACAACTAATTTGGTCAAGTATTGAAGATATTAGTGATCGTTATCTCATGGAAGATGCCCTACGCAAAAGTGAAGAGAGGTTTCGTTGTCTGGTCGAAGCAACCAGTCAAATTATTTGGGTGACTGATGCTAAAGGACATTTTATTTCCGATCAAACCCAATGGAGTAATTTTACCGGACAAACATTTGCGGAAATAGAAGGTTGGGGCTGGCTCAATGCCGTGCATCCCGACGAACAACTAACGACAGCGGAATTGTGGTCTCGCTGCGTCATGGCCCAAATTCCCTATGAAAACGAACACCGTCTCAGGCGCTTTGATGGCGCTTATCGTCACATGAGTGTGCGGGCAATTCCGATTACCGAAGCTGATGGTACGCTGCGAGAATGGGTAGGGATTTATAGTGATATTACGGAACGGAAGGAAGCTCAAGAATTTCTGCAACAACAAACCAATGAACTAAGTATGACTCTGCATGAGTTAAAACAGACTCAAATGCAATTAATTCAGAGCGAAAAAATGTCCAGCTTAGGTCAATTAGTTGCTGGGGTAGCTCATGAAATCAATAATCCGGTTAGTTTTATCTATGGTAACCTAAGTCATGCCGCCCGTTACGCCCAAGATTTGCTCCATCTTGTGGAATGCTATCAAAGAGAATATCGCCACCCATCTGCTGAACTAGCGACAGAAATTGAAGCTCTAGATCTGCCTTTTTTAACCGAAGATTTCTTGAAGTTGCTTGAATCGATGCGTGTTGGTGCAGAACGGATTCGGAGTATTGTGCAATCCCTCAGAAACTTCTCGCGACTTGATCAAGCAGAATCAAAAATGGTCGATATTCACGAAGGTATCGATAGTACTTTAATGATTTTACAAAATCGCTTACGTCCTCATGGCGACTATCCAGCGATTAAAGTAGTTAAGGAATATGGTGCTTTGCCTTTGGTAGAATGTTATGCGGGGCAATTGAATCAAGTTTTTATGAATGTTCTATCTAATGCGATCGATGCTTTAGAGGATAGATGCAAAGATTACAGCAAGCAAGAAAATCAAGATTTAGAACCCACAATCAGGATTCATACGCAACTAATTGATGCGGCATGGATTCAAGTTTTGATAGCTGACAATGGTTCAGGAATTCCCGAATCTATTGTGCAAAAAATCTTTGATCCATTTTTTACCACTAAGCCAGTGGGAAAAGGCACAGGGCTAGGGATGTCAATCAGCTATCAAATTATTACGGAAGGTCATCATGGACGCTTGCAATGCTATTCTACTTTGTTACGCGGCACAGAATTTGTAATCCAGCTACCGGTACATCAACATAATTCAATTAGTGCTCAAAATTCATAAAATGCCTAAAACATAAAATGTATAATAAAGTGATACAGCCACTTTGGTTTTTATGAAGTACAAATATTAATAATAAGTCCTTGTAGGGCAGTCCTATTGCCTACAGATCGTGTACTTCAATAAAATTTTATTGCCAACATTTAATAACTCTGTATCAAATGTTATGTTCAACTTATTTTTATCTAAAAAAAATCATAAGCTAAAGTTGTTTTCGATTAGCTTAAATTGGCTATTGGTTATCCCTTTTTTAGTGCAAATTATTACTGCCGTGAGTGTTGTCGGATATTTGTCACATCGAAGTGGTCAGGTCGCGATTAATCATTTAGCTAATCAATTGATGAATCAAGCTAGTGCTAGGGTAAAGGATCAATTAGATACAGTTTTAGCAGGTCAGCAGCAAGTCTTAATTGCTAATCAAAAAGTCATTCAAGAAAATAACTATTCGGCTACCGATCCCAAACAATTACGTCAATCTTTTTGGCAACAAATTCAACTTATACCCTATCTAAATCACATTGGTTTTATCAGCGAAACTGGTGCAGAAATTGGCTATATCAAGCTCAATAATTCAGGAATCATCCAAGAAATTCGCGCTTTAATTAAACAGGATCTAGAAGTCAAAAGCTTTGTATTTTATCAAACATTTAATACCCCACAATCTGAGCGCCATTATTATTTAGCTGATTTGCAGGGAGAAGGTCAAAAACTAATTCACCATTTACCAGTAGATGACCGTCAACTGCCTTGGTATCGTGCAGCCAAATTAGCCCGCCATCAAACTTGGTCACCGATTTATTTATATCGAGTTTTACCAGCATTAGGCATTAATGCAATTTTGCCAATTTATGACCGTCAAAATCAATTTCAAGGAGTTTTATATACTAATCTCTCTTTAGCTGATATTAATGTTTTCTTAGGAAAATTAAGCTTCTCACCTTCAGGGCAATCTTTTATTATCGAATCTTCCGGTAATCTAGTAGCTAGTTCTACGAATGAGAATCCCACAGATCATCGTGAAGAGAACCATGCCAGACGATTAACTGTGGATCATAGCCAGAATCCTATCTCTAGAGCTGTTTTTATAGCTTTACGCAATCAATATCCAGACTTAAATTCTCTTAATCGACATATTGATTTTTCTATAGAATTGGAGAATAGTAAATTATTTATTCATGTGCAGCCCTATCGTGATCAATATGGATTGAATTGGTTCATAATTACAACAGTGCCTGAAACTGATTTTATGGCTGAGATTGATGCTAATAATTGGCATACAGTCTTATTATGTTTATTTATGGTGATTTTGAACATCATATTAGGAATTTTAACAGCAAAATGGCTCAGTAAACCGGTTAGTGAAATAAGTACAGCGAGTCAAGCTTTAGCCCTTGGTCAATGGCAAGATGCTTTATTAAATCATCCCAGTATTATTAGAGGATTTGACATCTTGAGAGATGCTTTTAACATTATGTCTACACAAGTCAAGGCATCTTCTGAGCGAGCCGAACTTACTTTAGTAGAAGTTAGTACCAAATATAAAACCCTGTTACAGACAATTCCTGTCGGTATTTTAATTACTAGTGATCAAGGGGAATTACTCGAGGGGAATTCTACTTTAGAGCAAGTTTTAGGTTTATCTCCCCAAGAATATATTGCTCATCTAAACTACTTAAATCCCAATTATCTGAAGAATCATCCCCAAACCAATTGTAATGATCAAATCATAGATCATGTTAAGCAGTGGCAGATTATTCGTGGTGATGGCTCACCGATGCCTTACGAAGAATTTGCTAGCGTTCGAGCCTTACGAGAGAATTGTTTAGTTCACAATATAGAGAAAGGAATTATTCAAGCTGACGGAAAAATCCGTTGGCTTAGTGTCAGTGCCGCACCAATTAATCTAGAAAATTATGGTTTAGCCATTGCCTATGTTGATATTACAGAACGGAAGAATAACGAAATTCAACGACAACAATCAGAATTAATTCTATTAGAGAGCGAACAGCGCTACCGCCAATTAGTAGAGCGTGAGACTGACTTTATTTTGCGTTCTGAACCGGATACTACGATTACATTTGCTAATGAATCCCTCTGCTTTACTCTGGGCTGTACTTTAGAACAAGTCGTAGGTAAAAAATGGATTGATTTCGCTAATCCTGATGATTTAGTCAGCATTCTTTACGAATTATCGATGCTCAGCCCTAAAGCGCCAGCTTTTCGCACGGAAAACCGAGATCGTCGGGCTAATGATCAAATTGGGTGGACACAATGGATTAATCAGGGCATCTTTAATGAATCAGGCACATTAGTAGAAATTCAATCAGTGGGAAGAGATATTACCGAATTAAAACAAGTTGAATTAGCTTTAAGAGAAAGTGAAGCCCGGTGGCAATTAGCCGTTGAAGGAGCAGGTGATGGAGCATGGGATTGGAATCCCCAAACCAATGAAGTACATTTTTCGCGACAGTGGAAAGCAATGTTAGGTTTTAGTGAAATGGAAATCAAACATCAATTTCTAGAATGGGATAGCCGCATTCATCCTGACGATAAAGCGCAATGTTATGCAAATATTGCGAGATATTTATCCGGTGAAACGAAGATGTATCAGATTCACCATCGGTTACGCTGTAAAGATGGCACATACAAATGGATTTTAGCACGGGGACAGGTTATTGAAAGGGATTTAAATGGCAATCCTATTAGGTTTATTGGCACGCATAGTGATATTACAGAATGGAAAGAAGCCCAGATTGCTTTACAGACTAGCGAAATGCAATATCGTAATTTAATTGACAATTTACACGCTGGTGTAGTGGTTCATGCCGCAGATAGTCGGATTATTTTATGTAATGCCACCGCTTGCAATTTATTAGGTTTAACTTTAGATCAAATGTTTGGTAAAACAGTGATTGATCCCGCTTGGCATTTCTTTTCTGACGAAGGCAAAGTTATGGATATCAATGATTATCCTGTGCAACAAGTTTTACAAACTAAAAAGCCTTTAAAAGATTATATTATGGGAATTAATCGTCCCTTAGATAATTCTAGAGTGTGGGTTTTAACTACAGCTTTTCCTGAATTCGATCAAAATAATCAAATCAAAGAAATAGTCGTCACTTTTATTGATATTACTTCCCGTAAACAAGCAGAAGAATCACTATCACAACAATTTAATAATATTATTTTACTGCGAAAAATTAGTGATGAAATTCGTCAAAGTTTAGAACTAGAAACAATATTTGAAATTGCGGCTAATGAAATTGGTAAAGCATTTAATATTAATCAAGCCTTAATTTTTACCTGTACTCCAGATCCAATTAATCACACATTTAAAGTAATTTGTGTTGCTGAATATATCAGAGGCAATTATCAGTCTTTATTAAATCTTGAAATGCCAGTTATTCATAATCCTTATATGGCACAATTAATTAATCAAGAAGGTGCAATCCCTGTTAATGATATACATACACATCATTTATTACTTTATACGCAGTCAATTTTAGAAAGTATGCAGGTCAAATCCTTATTGGCTGCTGGGACATTCTATCAAGGCAATGTTAATGGTGCGATTGGTTTGCATCATTGTGATGATTATCATAATTGGACAGAAAATGAAATTGAGTTATTAGAAGCCATTGCGGGACAATTTGGAATTGCCATCGCCCAAT
This sequence comes from Pseudanabaena sp. ELA607, assembly GCA_037130765.1. GTDB lineage: Bacteria > Cyanobacteriota > Cyanobacteriia > Pseudanabaenales > Pseudanabaenaceae > JBAXSK01. The sequence goes on along the minus strand of JBAXSK010000024.1, from coordinate 15,457 downwards.
CCCATTTATTACAACAGGAGAAAGATCGCTTAGACGAACTGGCGCAAAAAAATACTGAATTGCTGGTGGCACGACAGACCGCAGAAGCTGCAACCCAAGCTAAAAGCGAATTTTTAGCTAATATGAGTCATGAAATTCGTACGCCGATGAATGGAGTATTAGGCATGGCTCAATTGTTAAAAAATACCGATTTGAATGAAGAACAGCAGGATATTGTGCAAACCATTCTTGATAGCGGTGACGCGCTTTTAGTGGTGATTAATGACATTCTTGATTTATCTAAAATTGAATCTGGTAAGTTGCAATTAGAATGTCATCCATTTTCATTAAAAGATATTCTCAAGTCTATATGTAATCTGTTATCTAAGCAAGCACAGGCTAAAAATATTGCCTTGCAATACATGATCGCCCCTGAAATTCCTGCCAATCTTTTAGGTGATCCCACGCGCATTAGACAAATTTTACTCAATTTAATTGGTAATGCTCTTAAATTTACGGAATACGGTAGCATCTCAATTACGATTACCCTAGCTCATGTTTTACCTAATTCTCTAGTAACTATGACAGAATTTCCGGAACTGGAATTAAGAATCTCGATTCAGGATACTGGTATTGGTATTCAACCTGAACATTTAGAGAAATTATTTTATTCTTTTAGCCAAGTAGATGCTTCCATTAACCGCAAGTATGGTGGCACAGGATTGGGTTTAGCAATTAGCAGAAGTTTAGTTAATTTGATGGGGGGCACGATTTGGGTGGAAAGCTTAGGCCATATCGGTGGTAATCCGCCCCTAGATTGGCAACCTGTAATCTCTCCTGTGCCTAATTTGACCCATAGCAATCAAAATGAAATCAATTCCCAAATAGATTCTAAAATAAATAAAAATAAAATGCTTCAGGGGTCAACATTTCACTTCTCACTGAAATTGCAGGCTTTACCAGAAGTGGAAGTTAGCTTAGATCAGACAAAATCTGTCGGCAAAACTATGCCCCCCAATGTACCTAGAGAAATCAAAATTCTTTTGGCTGAAGATAATAAAGTCAATCAGAAAGTAGCGATTTTAACCCTAAAAAAACTGGGATACAATGCGGATATAGCGAACAATGGTTTAGAAGTTTTAAATATGTTGGAAGAGAAGTTTTATGATGTAATTTTAATGGATATGCAGATGCCAGAAATGGATGGTATTACAGCCACCCACCACATCAGAGCATCCCAGCAGCGCCAGCCTTGGATTATTGCCCTCACCGCTAATGCATTACCTGAAGATCGCCAAATCTGTCTCGATGCAGGTATGGACGAATATATTAGCAAGCCCATTTCTATTCCTACTTTGACGCGGCTGCTAGCTGAATTTCAAGCGAATCGATCCGATAATTGAGATTCTTTTAGATCGCGGTTTTAGGCGATATTTGGGGAAGATATTTGGGGAATGGGATGACTATTCTTGTTTAAAGATCATGGTATTGGAATCAGTTTCATCATCTGCATAGATTATCGGCAAGCAAGATGCCTGCCCCACCTTATCATGTGCCATCAACCGTAATCAGTTAAGCCATAATTTTTCGGGAAACCGCCTTGACTATGGGATTAACTCTTAGACCAAATCAGCTTAAACTTAAGTCATAACGGTTTGTTGGAGTTACGCAGTAGGATTAAGAGCATGGTTTTTAACTGGTTTCGGCGGCAATTTGATGGCAAAGATAGCACTCCAAGTAATGAGGTAAAAGATACCAGCGCCACCCCTACGGAGCCATCCACTTCTGAGGCACAAGCTACGCCTGAGCCAGATAGTGCTACACCACAAGCCCCAGAGCCAGCCGAAAATGAGACCAGCGCACCGGAAGTTACGGTAGCCCCTAATGTTTCGCCAGAACTACTGAATTGGGCTAAGGCTGCTTATGTTAACATCCAAAAACAAGAGCTAGATACTAAAGAGCCAACCAGTGAAGTTACTGAGCCATCTACCCCTACGCCGCTAGCTGAGGTAACTTCCGAGATAGTTTCTGAGGTAGTTGCTGAGCCTGAGATTGCCGCCACAACTGTAATTGAGTCCACGCCAGCCCCACTCCCCGAATCAAGCTTAGAACCTCCATCAATAATTGCCTCACCAATAACGACAACCCCTGAGCCGGAAACAGTGACTCCCGTAGCTGCTGCGCCTGAAGAAGCAACCATAGAAAACTTGTTAGTTAATGATCCTGCCCTTACCTTAGAAACCACCCCTGAAAAAGGATTAGCCGAAGAAGTATCAGCAGCAGCGCAGTCAACCCCAGATGTCCCTTTCTGGCTCCAAAATGCTGACCGAGAAGCCCGCATCGCTTCCCTCGAAGCCACCGCTATTATTGATGATGTGCCGCCGCCGGTCAGCACCACGCCCAAACCCCGCAAACCCACCATCACCTTTGATGACACATTTCTGTGGTCAGCGGAAGTCCTCGCCGCCCAAGGTCGCAAGCCTGAAGATATTTCCGTCGAAGAAATTTCATGGCTCAATCGTTTGCAACAGGGCTTAGGCAAAACCCGCATCGGTTTGGTCAACCAACTAAAATCCTTGGTGGGTCAAGGGCCCCTTAGCCCCGAAGCCGTAGATGAAATTGAGATGTTGCTGTTACAGGCGGATGTGGGGGTCAAGGCCACGGATGCCATCATTGCCCAACTGCAAGATAAATTACGCCGCGATATTCTGCCCCCAGAGCAAGCCATTGCTTACCTGAAAGATCTCCTCCGGCAAATGTTGGATAACCCCCTTGCGGCCACTAACAACCAACCTGCTAAATCAGAAATGCTGATCCCCGATAAAAATCAATTAAATATCTGGTTGATCACGGGCGTAAATGGCGCAGGTAAAACGACAACCATCGGCAAGCTGACTCACTTAGCCGTCAAATCTGGTTATAAAACCTTGATTGCGGCGGCGGATACCTTTCGCGCAGCGGCCGTTGAACAGGTAAAAACTTGGGGGGATCGCTCCGCCGTAGAAGTAATTGCCAATCTCACCCAAAACGCTGATCCCGCCGCTGTGGTGTTTGATGCCCTGTCAGCAGCCGAGTCCCGTGGCACAGAACTTTTGCTAGTAGATACCGCCGGTCGCCTGCAAAACAAACAAAACTTGATGGATGAACTAGCGAAAATCCGGCGCATCATCGACAAAAAGAATAAATCTGCCAAAATCGAATCTTTGTTAGTCCTAGATGCGACTCTGGGACAAAATGGCTTAAAACAAGCTGAAGTTTTCACCAAAGCCGCAGGTATCACAGGGGTAATTTTAACCAAACTGGATGGCACAGCCAAAGGTGGCGTTGCTTTTGGCGTAGTGCAACAGCTAAATTTACCAATCAGATTTATTGGTGCTGGGGAAGGGATCGAAGATTTGCGTCCTTTCTCTAGTTATGAATTTGTGGAAGCTTTATTACGCTAATTTAGTGCCAAAGATTTAGCCCCAGATTCAATTCCAAGCTTAAATAATTGATTACCCTAATCTCATCCTGTAAAATTCATTCTTAAGTCATTCTTAGGGATGAAATTACTCACTCTTTTAATTCTGCTAAATAGAGGGAAGTAATACCATGAACTGGCTGCTAGTCATGGTTAATTAAGGCTAAATTAAGCGCAAATTGCCTGCCGTGTCATGATCAACCACAACTAAGAGTGACAGTTTTTTGTATCTTCAGCACCATAAATTCTGAGCATAAATTGCTACTATAGGGATAAATCGAATCAACGGGGGTAAAGGCATTAGAGCTATCATAGATTGACTTAGCCTATAGCTAATCTATCCCTAAAACCTCTTAAACCATACGTCGTCTCCTTAATTTTTATGAGTAATTCCCCACTGAACGCTTTTTTTATCGGTCGCGCCACTGCCGAAGCGGTACGTGAACGTGTTGAGGATGCTGTTACTGATGCCTTGGGTAGTCTGGGTAAATTCACTGCCGAGCAACAGGAACAATTACGAATTTTTGTTGATACCGTATTGGAAAAAGCCGATCAAACCGCTAGTACCGTAACCACAACCAGTACTGAAGAAGAATCTGGCGATCTGCAAGAAATCATTGATAATTTGCGATTCCAAATTGCCGAACTTAAATCAGAATTGCAACAATATCGTAATGACTAGTATCGCCTAATAAAACCGGCTAATTTTTAAACTAGCTAATTTTTAATTTTAAGGTGGGCATTGCTCACCTTAATTTATTTGAGGGGTTGATCAAGATTTAGACTAATAAACTGAGTAATTGCCGTCAGTTCAATTTGATTAAGGCGTACTAATTGGCACATATTTTGGTCAGTTATCCCCTTTATCCCATTGATTTTTCAGCCATTGCCCCACCGCAAAAGTTTACCGTCCCCAGAAGGAATTTTTCGTGACTTCTGACTGTTTCGGCAGGGTCTGGCTGCCTGTGGTAGTCAAGCTACTGATGACAATTGGCAAAGCAATGGTCAAAATAGCAATGAGAGTCATACTCACAAAAAACGATTTTTGAAACTGAGCATCAAACCCGGAGTAGTTCTGTGGGTTGCCTAGCATAGGATTATCTAAAGAACTGAGCTTAATTGTCGATTGAGAAAAGTGCTTTTTACTAGCGATCATTGACTTAACTCCTGTAAGCATTTTGGCTGAATATTTTGGATTTGACCTGAGAATATTTTTAACCATATTATTTTCGCTGTTTTCTCGGAGGTCTTTGTATTATGTCTACGGATATTGGGTTGCTTTATTTGACTTCAGGATTAGCTATTTTGTTTGCAGCATCGGCTAAATCTTTATCTATGTTCATCATGACATAGGTATGAGAGATTTAGACGTGATCTATTAGCTACTAAATTGTGATGCTTGTCACAGGTTGCTAATAATCTAGAGCCTGCAACAGTAGTTATCTAATTTGCCCAAGCCAACCTAAAGAATCATCTGTCTTAACGATGGTTTTCGAGGTAGTTGTTTCTAGCTTTGTTTATTTTGCCCATTCCATAGAGCAATTTTGACACGATTTTAATTATACACTCATAAGTTACGCTAAATTAATTGAAAAAATAATCGTATAAGTCATCAAATCATTACTCAATCAGGTTTTTAGGTATTATTACTGCATACATTAACTTCAATGACAAACTGGCAAACTATAGATACCAAACTGTAATTATTGCCTCTTACCAGTTAGTAATTATTGCCTAGCAAGCTAAATTGATATTGAGAAACATATCTCAGGATTACTTATCTTTTGGCAATAATTATTGAAGTTAAATCAGATATTGGCACTATAAATTAGTGCTAAAATGATTTAGATTTGCACTGCAATTAATTACTAATTAATTGCAACTAATTTTTGTAAGAAATGTGATCCAGCAAATATTAAAAAAAGCACCATGATAAATTTCAATCACATATTAATGATGATTGATGGTAATTGATGAGTCAGAGGTTATCAGTCAGATTAGGATAAAATAAGCGAGAAGTTCTCGAACTCATCGCTCTCAAACTCAATACAGAATTCTATGAAGCGACTATTTGGTATATGTTTTTCTATGGTGGCGCTTTTCCCTAACCCCGCTTTTGCCGAGTTTGTGTATTCTGGAATGCGCCAAGGCATCAGCTACGATATATATATCCATGAGAAGCAAGATCTAGGAAATAACCGCTGGCGGTTTCGCACTAGGGCAGTATATAGCCGTGGTCAAGATTACTATAGCCCTTGGCGTATCGCAGATTGCAGTCAGTCCACCATTGATGGCAAGTTAGTTCCTGCCATAGCTCGCTCTGGTTCTGAAGAAGGCGCACCAAAATTAATCCGTCTGATTTGTCAGGATAATTCCTAGATTAATTGAGGAACTGTATTATTATGATGTCCTAGTTTTGCGGTCAAGTCACCGATCGAGGCGGTTGGTGATGCAGCGGTAGTGTTTTTAGCCACCCCCCTTGCTGCTAATGAAGCAGCCTTAGCCAAAGTAAGTGCTGTACTAGAGGGCAAAATTTTGGTGGACTGCACTAATCCAGTTGGGGCAAATCTATCCCACCGGCTAAAAAGTGAGCGCTCAGGGGCTGAGTTCGTGCAGAGCTTAGTTCCTACCGCCAAAGTTGTTAAGGCATTCACTATATTATGGCTTCGAGAACTTTGAGAATAATAATTATCCCGATTATGGCAACCTCAAACCGGCGATGCTGATTGCTGGGGATGACAGTTTCGCCAAACAGACAATAACTCAGCTTTGCCAAGATTTAGGTTGGGAAACCATTGATATCGGCAACCTAGCTATGAGTCTACATTTGGAACACCTGACCCTGTTATGGATTAAAATGGCGCGGGTGCAAGGCTGGGGTGCGGGATTCGTCTGGGCTATGCTGCGGAAATAAGGTTTCATGGGTGGCAAACTATTAAAATACGGCAAGAGGTAGACTAGACAAAATTTTCATGAGCTTCGGGTTCATGCCTGATCGACTTTTTGTTTATTACTGAATACATCTAGAGCTTTTCTTTTAGTTTTGTGCGCTCCATTAAACTCAGGTTAAACTGGGCTTGATTAGCTTTTTTGTCTGGGAAAGTTAATTACTGGCATCTCCCCCAAATTATTATGGAATTTCTACCCCTGCCGCCATTTCTCAATCCAACTACTAGTAAAATTCGGGTGATCACCCCCAGCGGCGCTTTACGGGAAACTGCACGGGTGCAGCAGGGGTTAGCGGTATGGCAAGAACGTGGCTATCAGTTAAATATGCCTAGTTTTGAGGAACTATGTCAAACGTGGGGGTATCTCGCTGGTGCAGATCAGCAAAGAGCGGCGCAATTTCGTGAAGCATGGCTTGATCCCGATTGTGACGGCATTATCTGCACTAGGGGCGGCTATGGCGGCACTCGTCTATTAGAACAGATAGATTGGTTGGAATTAGCGGCTGCTTGCCCTAAACCTAAGTGGTTGATTGGTTTTTCAGATATTACGGCATTATTATGGAGCATTGCCCAATATCAAAAAATTGCCAGCCTGCATGGGCCGGTACTAACCACCCTTGCGTCCGAACCGGATTGGTCAAAAGATTGGCTCTTTGAAGTATTAGAAGGCAAGAAAACCCATTGCACCCTAGAGGGGCAGCCACTAGTCCCAGCGATGAAGCAGTGCCCCCCAGTGCAAGGAGCCTTATTGCCCGCCAATCTGACCCTAGCCACACACATGATCAGCACGCCCCTATGTCCAGATCTTAACGGTGTGATTTTAGCCATTGAAGATGTGGGGGAAGCGCCGTATCGGGTGGATCGGATGTTAACTCACTGGCGCTGGACAGGCTTATTGAAACAACTGCGTGGCATTGCTTTGGGTCGTTTTAGCCAAGCGGAGGTCAGTACGCCAAGTTTTAGTATGGTAGAAGTATGGCAACAACGATTAGGAGACTTGGGCATCCCTGTGATTATGGATTTACCCTTTGGCCATGATGGCGCAAACCCACCTCTCGTAGTTGGCGCAAAAGCTGTCTTAGATCCGCAACAAGGTAAGCTATCCTATGATTTAGTCCTATGATTTAGTTTTAAGTGGAGCAGTCTGAACCTGTACCATAATTCTCTAATTTCTCTATTCTATTTAATCTCTAATCTCTTAATTATGAATCTCAACCGTGTTACCTTAGTGGGTCGGGCTGGCCGCGATCCTGAAACCAAAAACTTAACTTCTGGAGTAAAAGTGGTTAATTTTACCCTTGCGGTGAATCGGCGTGGCAGTCGTGATGAACCACCGGACTGGTTTGATGTGGAAGTGTGGGACAAAACCGCTGATATAGCCGCCAGTTATGTGCGTAAAGGGAGCTTGATCGGTATTACTGGAGTCTTAAAATTTGACCGCTGGAATGATCGTAACTCTGGCGAAGAACGACAAAAACCTGTGATTCGGGTCGAACAGCTAGACTTACTTGGTTCCCGTCGCGATAATGAAGCGTCGATGGATGGGAATTTCTAGACTTTAACCGCTTAGGGCTAGCTAATTGGGATACCAAAGAAATAAGAAAGGAATGAAGTTATAGAATATGCAACCGATAAAGTAAGTGCAGCATATTTTTATTGTAGGGTTAACGAATAATCTATGATTTCCCTTAGATCAAGGTTTCCCAGAAATTATTCTCGAAAAACTCGTTCTAAAAAAGCTTATGCCATCACCGATGCGCGTGCTACTTCGCGGTATTTAGGCAGGAAGACTTTACGCCAGAAAATTTCGCGCCACCCCCTGAGCCAAGCCTGTGATCATGCTACTCGTTATCTGGGGGTGGCGCTAATTTCTATCTATCAAAAATTTATCTCACCCCACAAGGGTTTTCGCTGTGCCCATCGGGTGCTACATGGGGGTGAATCTTGCTCCTCTTATATCAAACGCATCGCCGCCGATGAAGGGGTAATCACGGCATTGCGTGCTTTAAAACCAAGATTTGCGGAGTGTCGTTGTGCCTACGAAACAATTAAAGAACGTCGCCAGCAATGTGCTAAGGCTTATACTTCTGAGCGCCTCAATCAATTAGGGAATCAATTAGGAAGTTCAGGTAGTCAGTTTGGCACATTCGCTTTGGCGATGAATAGTGGTGGCGATAGTAATTTAGGCGATCCACCACCAGAGCCGTCTGAACCCAATGGATCGCCTCATCCTGAAGATCCCGAATCAGCGACTAAGCAAACACCTCAAGGTACTTCAGAACCCCCTGCCCCAGCACCAGCTAATGACAATTCCGCTTGTTGTACTGGTGCTGCTGGCTTAGGTGACTGTTTGGGCGATGCTTGTATACAAGGCGCTTGTGCTTTTGGTGGCGAACTGCTTTCTAGTGGTTGCGACTCTGCTTGCAGTGCGGCAGACTGCGGCAGTTGCGGTTAAGATGCCATATAGCCGATGGGAATAGATTTGATTTAAGATTCTGTTCCCGAATTAATATTATCGGACGATTGGGGTGGGGGGGATAAAAAGCGCGAGGCGGCAATTTCGAGCATATCATCCATAGATTTTGTAGCCAGAAACTTCCGTGCTTCCTCTAAATACTGAAGGTTGGGACATTGATCCCCCAAGATGCAACCATTGACACATTCTTCTTTACAGTTAACTTGATGGTTGCTCATAGGATTTATAGATTGAATTACAGAATTGCTAGGGAAACTAGTTGAGGCAAGAATTGAGAATGTGGTAAATCCTGTTTAGCGATACTAGGCAAGATGCTTACACCGTAAGGATTTTAGGGGATTCTTAATGCAGACTCGCATTAAATAAACCACCAATACAAATCATACTGATTACCCACATGGGGGAACGCAACCAAGGCAGATTTAATAAATAGAACAAACTAAAGCCTAACCTTGCGCCTAAAAAAGTAACAATCAAGGTATTAGTCGCATCACTGCCACCGTGGGATACATAAGCGCACAAAGCCGCCGCCGCAAACAACATAAAAACTTCAAAGGAATTTTGGTGGGCCCAAGTTGCTCGCTTGGCATAGTCGGGCAAACGGTCAAACATGGCGCGGGGGGCGTTGAGATCTAAGCCAATACTAACTCGACCAATGGCCACGAATAGGTAAGGGAAGTAAACTAAAGCCGCTGCGATCGCCACACCATAGAGTAAAACTTCGCTCGGTGCAACGGGCAAGCTTAGGGATGGCAGAGAAAAAGATGTCATTTGAGCAATAGTCATAGTGTTTAGGAACGATTGATGATTTAACTATTTAAGATGGGCATTGCTCAACTTAATTGAACTTAATTGTCTTAGTCCATATTCTAGCGGTTATATTTTAGCGGTTGTAGGGAATAAATTGCATCAGTCGATTGAGTAAAAATATGCGGCGATTTTTGCTATCAAATAGATAATTACCCGGCGGAATTTTATAGGCATTATTATCTGGCGGAACTTCCCAAAAAATTGTAAAGCCTTGAGTGCGTTCCCCATTAGTGCGGAATAAACCTCGATCTAAGGCTACTTGAGGGTTTAAGCCATAGGATTGATTTTGAAAAAGAATGGTTTCGGGCAACCCTGCTACGGCAAACAAGCGCTGCCGATTCACCAGAGAATCCAGTAAACCTTGCAAAGCGCTTGCCCAAGCATTGGCTAAATCCATAATAGAAGTCGAATTTTGATTGGCAACATCTTCGGCACTAACTTCCATTAGTGGCATTCCTTCTAAACGGATGATGGCACTTTTGACTACGGGCTGAGGCTTGGGTTTTGGCTTGGGTTTAGTCGGTGGCTTCGGCTGATTGGTGGCGGCTGTTGTTCCTGAAACTGGCACAGGTGGGGTAATCTCTGGCGGCTCCGGCGGTGTGACCATAATTATCACCGGTTGCACATCGACACGCCACGGTTGTTCAGGATTGAGGGTTAAGACGATTTCTGCAAGCCGTTGATTTAAGCTAAAAATGCGTTCGCTGATTTGTTGGCGTTGTTGCTGGGGCGTTAAAGTTGTCAGGACGGGGGTCTTGGGTAAGCTCGGCGTAGTAGGATTTTGGGGCGAACCTTCGGGGGCTAAGGTGTCAGGACTCAAAACACTGGGGATCGTGCCAGCTTGGGGCAGATCGAAAGTTAGCACGGGTTGCCCCAAAACTCGCCATGTCGTATCACTAGCCCTGTTAGTAGGCAGATTACTAGGAATATTGGTTTGGGCTAGGGTGATGTCAGGACTAAGTTGACGCAGTGATCGCGCTCGCACCGCACCATTAGCTCTATGGGACGGATTCAATTTATCTTTATTCGGAGTTAACTGATTACTGCGGGTCACACGGGGGGCGGTTGGTTTAGCTGTCGGTTGGGGTTTTGGTTTTATAACCGGTTTTTGCGGATTAGCTGTGGGCTTGGCTTGACTAATTAGTAATTTCTGATCTAGTAGCCGGTTATTTGGTGTTAAAAGAAAATTTGCAGATAAATCCCTTGGGGAAATACTGGCAGAAATATTAGCCGAATTTATGATCGGTGCTGCCGCTAAGGATGCCGGAGATACAGGTACAATACTCATCACGCTCAAGGTAGTCATGGTGATCCCCAGCACCGTGATTTGTAACCCAGCCGGAAAACCATAGCGCTTGGTGGCATGACTAGGGTTAGACCATGATAAAGCTATGGCACATTCACCGGAATCGCTGCCATGATGTTGCTGAGCTAGGACTAATTCCTGCCCTGATTCCGGCTCTAGAAATATTTCCTGTGTGCGCCGATTTTTTCGCCAATTTTGTTGTAAAAGCTGACTCAATCCTATGCTTGCCAAACGCATTTTGCCCTGCTTAGATGTAAACGCTGGTCGTGTCGTCAAAGGTATCAACTTTGTCGATCTCAAAGATGCTGGTGATCCGGTGGAGTTAGCCCAAGCTTATAACGAAGCCGGAGCCGATGAGTTAGTGTTTTTAGACATTACTGCAACTCACGAAGATCGCCATACGATCTTAGATGTAGTTTATCGCACTGCTGAACAGGTTTTTATTCCGCTGACCGTAGGCGGTGGGGTGCGTCATGTGGACAATATTCGTGAGTTACTGCGGGCAGGGGCGGATAAGGTCAGTATTAATTCCGCTGCCGTCAAAGATCCTGATCTAGTTAAACGTAGTAGTGATCGCTTTGGCAATCAGTGCATTGTCGTAGCGATTGATGCCCGTCGCCGCCATGATCCGAGCAATCCGGGTTGGGATGTGTATGTGCGTGGTGGCCGCGAAAATACTGGCATTGATGCCCTAGAGTGGGCGGAAAAAGTGGTTGACTATGGTGCGGGTGAAATTTTGCTGACTAGTATGGATGCTGATGGCACAAAAGCAGGTTATGACTTGGAGCTAACTCGGGCAGTGGCAGAGCGCGTGGCCGTGCCCGTGATTGCCTCCGGTGGGGCTGGTAATTGTCAGCATATTTATGAAGCTTTAACCAGTGGCAAAGCAGAGGCGGCTTTGTTGGCTTCGCTGTTGCATTATGGTGAGTTAACCGTGGGTGAAATTAAGGAGTATTTAGCGGGGCACAATTTAACAGTGCGTCCCTTACTGCATTAACACTGCACTAAATATGAGCAAATCCTCAGTGGGGAGTGCTGAGATAGTGCTTTATTACCTGCAAACTGTGCCATTCCTAATTTAATCAACCATATTTAAAGTAATGATCCAGTTTGCGGCTACATCACGGAACTAAGACTTCTCATACAATTAATAGCAATTAATGGAGGATTTATGCCCACAATTCATGCCTATGCGGCCCATACTCAGGGCGGTAAGTTAGAACCATTCAGCTATGAAGTCGGCGATCTAGGCAGCGAGGAAGTAGAAATTCAAGTCACATCCTGTGGCATTTGCCATAGTGATCTGAGTATGCTCGATAATGAGTGGGGCATAACCCAGTATCCTTTTGTGCCTGGTCATGAAGTAGTGGGTAAAGTTGCGGCTGTAGGATCGGCCGTGACTCAGTTACAAGTGGGGCAAGCTGTGGGACTAGGCTGGTATTCGCGGTCTTGTATGAATTGCGAGTGGTGTACTGCGGGAGACTATAACCTTTGCCCCACCGCTGAAGGGACGATTGTGGGTCGTCATGGTGGTTTTGCGGATCGGGTACGGGCCCATTGGCGTTGGGTGATGCCTTTGCCCACAGAGATTGATTCGAGTATTTCCGGCCCGCTGTTTTGTGGTGGTTTGACGGTATTTAACCCCATCGTGCAATTTCACATCAAGCCCACGGATCGCGTCGGTGTGATTGGTATCGGCGGTTTAGGGCACATGGCGTTACGGTTTTTACACGCTTGGGGTTGTGAGGTCACTGCGTTTTCCGGTAATCCAAATAAAGAAGCCGAAGCCCGTTCCTTGGGGGCAGATCATTTTGTGGACTCTGGCAACCCCGAAGCCCTCAAAGCGATCGCTAACTCCTTAGATATGATTTTATGCACCGCTAATGCTGACTTAGATTGGGCGGCATACCTAACGGCTTTGCGTCCTAAAGGGCGGCTCCATTTTGTGGGTGTGCCACCGAGTGCGATTTCTAGTTTGGCTTTTCCGTTGATTGCCGCGCAAAAGAGTATTTCTGGCAGTCCCTTGGGTAGTCCAGCGACAATTATCCAAATGCTGGATTTTGTATCCCGTCACGATACTGTGCCCATCGTAGAAAAATTCCCCTTCAGCCAAGTGAATGAAGCCCTAGATCATTTGCGCAGCGGCAAGGCGCGTTATCGCATTGTCCTAGAGCTTGACGCTTAAATTGGCTCATCAGTTGGGTATGGCTTATAAGTTAACTGATAAATAATTCAGCGAAAATTTATGTGTGGAGAAATGAACAATCAGCTAAATTTCAGCCAGTAATTGGCCATAATGAGGGGTTGATTTAGGGATTAATGGGAATTAATTAGTTAGTCCATTAATCTCTAGTTAAGTAAATTACCCATACCTTTCGCTAACTTAGCCTAGCCATGCTTCGACCCGCAGTATTTCTCGACCGTGACGGCGTATTAAACCAAGAAGCAGGTTATATCAAAAAAATCGATGACCTCATCTTAATGCCCCGAGCCGCCGCCGCCGTGCGTCAACTCAATGATCGGGGCATTTTTTGCTGTTTAGCCTCGAACCAAGCTGGAGCCGCGAGGGGTTACTACAGTACCACGCACGTTGATGCCCTGACCGAACGCCTGCAATACCTGCTTGCCACCGAAGCCGGAGCGCACCTAGATGGCATTTGTAACTGCATTACCCTCAGTCCCGAAGAAGGCGGCATTACCCCAGAACTAACGTACTATTCCACTTGGCGCAAACCCAACACAGGGATGTTAGTCGCGGCGGCATGGCGCTATGACTTGGATCTCAAATGTAGCTATATGGTTGGGGACAAAGCCACAGACATAGATCTAGCCCACAACGCTGGCTGTCAAGGAGTCTTAGTGACCAGCGGCTACGGTGCTCAAGTCCAAAAGGGGACTTATCAGCACTCAGTCACCCCTGAATTTGTAGCCCCAGATTTGTTTGCTGCCATTACTTGGATCTTGGATCAATTTTAAATAAATCCTTAATAAATTCTGGCAAATTTTATTAGTTACCTCTGAGCAAAAAATTTTGGTTACAAACTTACTCAAAAAATTAATCCGGCTTCTAGTGCAAAACGTAAAGTGTTGCGGTTGGGAGTCAGTCGCCGTCTGCCAACGCATCCTAATTGAACTATTACGCACCTATCGCACCTTAATTTTATGGGTGATTTTTCCGGTATTAATGCTTTTGCTCAATGGCTTAGTCTTAGCTGAGGGAGCCAAAATCAGCACCACCGAAGCATTTAAATTAGCTGCGCCATCGACCCTAGTTGGTGCAGCTTTATTTTTTAGCTGCTTAGGGGGCACGATGTCCACAATAGTGGCCGAAAGAGAAAGCCGCACCCTAAAACGCCTCTTAATTTCACCATTAACCGGCATTTCTTATTTTTTAGGTATATTTTTGGCTTATGGCTTAATTGGGGTGGGGCAGAGCTTAATCGTCTATGGCTTAGCCTCTTTTTGGCAGGTTAAATTCCTTGGTTCATGGCTGTGGGGCAGCTTAATTATTTTGATGAGTATTGGCTCCTACGTCGGTTTGGGGTTTGTTCTGGGCACAAAACTAGCCCGCCGCCCCGAAGACGTTAACTCCCTAGTGGCAGGTTTAGGCGTGCCATTGTTACTGATGGGAGGTGCTTTTTTTCCTACTAAATTCCTTTCTAAAGATTTATTATTAATCACCCAATTCAATCCTGTTTATCATATGAATGAATTATTGGTGGCATTTTCTACTAATCGTCAAGACTTTTCCAACTATGAGATGGTGCTACATCTGAGATTTTTGCTAGGATTTTTCGTAATTTCCCTTGCCTCAGGATGGCTCACATACCAGAATATGCTTAGACGCGAACGCAGACTTTAACAAAATTCCGTGATACCATATACAACAACGAACCATCTCATGATGCAAACTTTAGGGTATTGATTAGCCGCAAAATATGATTTGAGGCTTAAACCCTAGACTAGTTGAATTAATTTGATGATTTAGCTAGGAATTTAACTAATAATTCAAGCAAATAATTTAAGCCCTGAATTATTAGTTAATAAATGATGTTCATTAATTTTTGGGTAGGGGCTAATCTAATTCAACCAAGAATGTGTGTCATATAAACATCAATTTCGTGTGATAACCCATTTTTCAAATAATTGTGCCAGTAAACATTTCTCTCTATTTGTACATATTTGAACCATGGGTTATGGGGACATCACACTTTATGCGGCAAGCCTTATGCAGCAAGCCTATTTAGCTTGAATAGAGAATTTTGTTTAGCTTAACTAGTTTAGCTTGGATTTTGGCTGAATTTAAGCTTTAATTAGTGCAAAACAATTTTTACGCTTAAATACTATGAGTCAATAAACTTGTGGAAAATTTGATTTAAATTCTATTCAATCTATTACAAATTGCTGATTGTAAATCCTACTAAATTACATCAATGTTAGTTGTTATAAATGAACGAATTGACCGAGATAATCTTAGT
>JBAXSK010000239.1:0-6130 GCA_037130765.1 Pseudanabaena sp. ELA607 | reverse complement strand
GGGAGAAGGGGCTGGGGGATGAGGGCAGATTTTCTATCTGCGTAAGGTGAGTTATCAATCCATCCATTATATTGTTGTCGCATAAACTTCTTTCTAAATTCCTTTTTGAACCATCTATAATCTAAACCATCTATGAAGTATAAAAAATGGCTGCAAATCTTGACTGTATTTTTGGTCAGCGCCGCATTGATTGTAGCTTGCAGTAATGATCCTAAGATTTCTAACTCACCCAATAAGACAGAATCAAACCTCGCCACAACTACGACCGCAGGTAATAATAAGCCCAAGATTAATATTAACGAAGCGATTCTGTCCGAACTAGACAAAATTGAGGCTAAGCTAGGGGTAGCCGGTTTATCGAATAAGATTCAGGCGGGTCGTCCCTATGCCAAAACCGAAGATCTTGTGAGCAAAAAAGTCGTTACTACGGAACAGTTTGCTCAAATTAAAGACATGGTTGGGACAGAAACCGTGGAGTTAAAAGGGGAAGCTAAAGATGTGGATTATTTAACCAAATTGGGATTGATGAAAGGGCACATGATTGTAGCGAAGGAATTGCTCGATCTGCAAAAGCCGGAACAAGCTTTGCCCCATATTGGTCATCCCGTGGAAGAAATTTATGCTGATGTGGAAGGTCAGCTTAAGGAACGGAATGTAAAAGAATTTAAACAAGCTTTGATGGATTTGCAGCAGTTGGTCAAGTCTAAGCCCAGCGACGCTAATATTGCAGCCAAGTATACCGAAGCATTGGCGGGGATTGATGGAGCGATTGCCGCATTACCAGAAACCCAACGGCAGAATCCTAAATTGGCTTTGCAGGTGATTAATGCCATTCTCGATACCGCAGGGACAGAATATATGGCGGCAATTAGCGATAACAAGATCAAAGAAGTGATTGAATATCAGGATTCCCGTGGGTTTACCCTTTATGTGGATCAGTCCTATCAGGGCATTACTCCAGCGATGACCAAGACCTATCCCGAAGTGCATCAACAGTTAAAAGCAAATTTAGAGAAGCTTAAATCTGCTTATCCCAGTCCCCTTGCCCCTGAAAAACCAGTTCTGTCTGTGGCTGAAATGTCAGCTTTAATTAAGAGTAATGAGCAAGCAGCGGCTAAGGTTTACGCTCAATCTTGATGTCTGCCTTAAGCTTAGTGGCTTGATTTTAATCGTTATCTCATGACTATCATTTTAGGGTAATTATTAGCGCAATTACTGTATGCGAGCTAATATTACCCTTATTCACAAATTCTTAGCACATTATTCCTAAATTCATGGACTTCACTTTAACTCTACCAACTTTCGTCATTACTTTGCGAGAAGGTGTCGAAGCTGCTTTAGTGATTGGCATTGTCATGGCATATTTGCAGCGGGCCAAACGCACCTATTTAAATCGCTGGGTATTCGCTGGCATTGGTGGTGGACTGGCCCTGAGTGGCATGGTTGGCGCTTTGTTTAATTGGTTTATGCAGAGCGTAAGCCAGAGCAATCCCGAATTATCGCCAGTTTTTGAACCATTGCTGGAGGGAGTTTTTAGTTTAGCCGCCATTGTGATGTTGACATGGATGTTAATCTGGATGACCAAACAGAGCCGCGCCATGAAGGGAGAAATTGAAGATTCTTTAGCCAATGTTTTGGAACAGGGTCATAAAAAAGCTGGCTTAGGAATTTTCAGCTTGATCTTGTTTGCGATTTTGCGCGAAGGATTTGAAGTGATTTTATTTATTTCGGCAAAGTTTCAAGAAGGCTTCATGCCCGCCCTTGGAGCCATTAGCGGTATTATGGCAGCGGCGATGATTGCGGTGGCACTGTTCAAGTTCGGCTTGAAAATCAATATTCGGGTATTTTTTCAAGTCATGGGTTTTATGTTATTGGCGATTGTGTCTGGCTTAGTGATTACCGTATTGACTCATTTTGATACGGCTTTACGGATTATTTCCCAGAGTGATCGCAAATCAGAGGCAATCTGCTTTTATTATGAACATTTTGTAAGAGAACATTCCTGTATTCTAGGGCCAATGGTTTGGAATAGTAGTAAAATTCTGCCTGCGGAGAAATTTCCCGGCATTATTTTAAGTTCTCTATTTGGTTATACGGATAAGCTTTATTTAGTGCAAGGCATTGCCTATCTGGTATTCTTTGGGGTGGTGGGTATGATCTA
This sequence comes from Pseudanabaena sp. ELA607, assembly GCA_037130765.1. Classification (GTDB taxonomy): domain Bacteria; phylum Cyanobacteriota; class Cyanobacteriia; order Pseudanabaenales; family Pseudanabaenaceae; genus JBAXSK01. The sequence goes on along the minus strand of JBAXSK010000239.1, from coordinate 3,969 downwards.
CTACCGCAGCATGAATGGGCGAGGCAAGTCTGCACAATTGAGAAATTGCCCTAAGTGAGTCACCTTTGGCAGATCATAAATTAAGGATTACCACCCGTGAGGATGTAAAACCACTGCTTTGAGAATGCGCTCACCTTTCCATAAGGGCAAAGAAACCCATCGTTTTCCTTCTCTAATCCATTGACGTTGTAAATCCATGCTCCGAAACTTTCCTTTACCACGGAAACAAATAATATTTAAAGTCGGTTCGCACACTAATTCCACTTCGGGGGCACTATCTACCCATTGCCGCACCTGTTGGGCTTGCAACATAGACCGTTCCACTAACTGCTGATAGCCCGCTAAACCAATCGCCCGTAAAGCTAGCCATAATTTCAAGCTATCGGTGCGCCGCGTTCCCTGTAGGTTCAAATTACCAAAATTGAGGGGATTGTCCGCCATGTAAGGCAAATCGTTATCAATTCCTTCTCGCAAAATATCCCGATGGCGCACTAAAATCATGGCACAGGTGCGCGATACCCACATCCATTTTTGGGGATTGAACGTAATAGAATCAGCTTGATCACAACCGGTAAATAAGGAAGCTAACTGGGGCGCGAAAATGCCCGCTCCACCATAGGCCGCATCTACATGGAACCAGCAGTCATGGGCCTTGGCAATTCCTGCCACAGCGCTAATATCGTCTACGGCTCCGGTAACGGTAGTACCAGCGATTGCCGCCACGAAAAACGGCATTTGCCCTAGGGCTTTGGCTTGGTGAATGGCGGTTTCTAAGGCTTCGGGAATGATCTCGCCCCGTTGGTTAGTGGGCACACGCCAGAGATGCTCTTGCCCCAAACCTAAAACATTCATCGCTTTAGCAAAAGAAGTATGGGCCGCGTCTGACACAAAAGCGGCCATCGGGCGGGTGATTCCCTGATGCTTACTGCGCGGATCATGGTGATTGCGAGCTAACAGTAATGCGGTCATATTAGCCAGGGTTCCCCCAGCAGTTAAAGTACCAAAAGCGTTTGCTCCCAAACCAAACCGCTGCCCAAACCATGTCATTAACTGCGCTTCTAAATCCGTAAAGATGGGGGCTAACTCATGGCTAAGCATATTGTTATTCAGGGCAGAAATTAAGGCATCTGCCCAAATGGTAACCGTTGCCGCCACACTGTCCATGTGCCCCATATAGCCCGCATGGTGTAAATTCAAGGCTCTAGGTAAAATTTCCCGTTCGACTTCCGCCAACAAATCCCCTAAACCGATGCCCACTTCAGGCACATCCATCACAAAAGGACTTTCCTCGGCGACAAAAGCAGTTTGCTGCGCCCCTAACACCCCATCGGTAATCAAATCGACAAAAGCATAACCCATCCGCCGCAAAACTTCCCGATTAGAACCATCAGGGGCAAAAAACTGCGTCTCCACAGGAGTATTCCATAGATGTGGCACAGATGGTAAAGAGGCGGAATCTGTCATTAGGTTGCAATAGAACTGGAAGATGATAATTTGTGGGTTATGGATGGCGTAATTGCTGTTAGGACCAAAATAACCCGTTCCCTCAGCGTAATTTCACCCCTGACCAGAGCCAATATCTTGGGGGAAACACATAGATTGACAATGATTGGCAATACTCTAGGATACCCCAGCCTAGGATCTTGACAGTAATTGCCTATGGGGACTGGTATATACAGGGTCGCCAACTTGATGTCGCGGTTTGTTAGGTCATGGGTAATGGCTACATCCTACAGTTACGGTACAATGGGCATCACAGTAATATGTATCTTGACAGTACATTTAGCTAAACTGAAGTTAAAGCAATATGCCAGATGTTAGCTAAATATTAGCTGAAATATCGAAATATTTTCTCTAACCGTTGGCGTGGATCATTTATCAGACCTGACTCTGCTGTTATAAATTGTCGCCAATTAAACTCTCAACCCATCAAATTTTGACTTTATGGAAGGGGCATTTTCCCTAACGCTACTGGTGATTGCCGCAATTGTAGCGGGAGTATTTGCCCGTGTCATCGCTAATTTCTTTCGCGTGCCGAGCATTATTTTTTTGCTATTGTTTGGCATTTGCTTAGGGGGCAATGGCTTAGGCTGGATTCAGCCCCGTTTTTTGGGGGATGGTTTAGGGGTGATCGTTTCCCTATCGGTGGCATTGATTTTATTTGATGGTGGGTTAAATCTCCAATTGCGGGAGTTGAGCAAAGTCTCGGTCAGTTTGCGCAATCTCGTGACCATTGGCGCATTAATTAGCTTAATTGGAGGGGGCATTGCGGCCCATTGGTTGAGTGAATTTCCTTGGACAATTGCTTTTCTATATGCGGCTTTGGTGGTAGTAACGGGCCCGACGGTAATTAATCCCATTGTGCAAGCGGTGGGGTTAGATCGGCGCTTGGCTACGATCCTCGAAGGGGAAGGGGTGCTGATTGATGCGGTGGGGACTGTGTTAGCGGTGGTAGTGCTGAATGTGGCCCTCAATCCCGCTGCCGGAGCCGTGGCCGTAGTACAGGATTTATTTGTGCGGGTCGCGATTGGGGGGGGCATTGGTGGCGGTGGCGGGTGGTTATTAGCGGTATTTTTGCGGCGGGCGGAGTTTCTCGCTGAAGATACTAAGGGCGCGTTAGTGGTGGCCACGGTGTTAGGGCTGTTTGGTTTGGCCCAAGAGCTATGTAGTGAGTCGGGAATTATGACGGTGGTGGTGGCAGGCATTGTGGTCAGGGCGGCGGCGATCCCCGATCAAAGAGCAATCCTGAAATTTAAAAGCCAACTCACGGCGTTGATGGTTTCCGTTTTATTTATTTTGCTGTCGGCTAACCTCTCGATTCCCAGTATTTTCGCATTGGGCTGGGATGGGGTAGCGACGGTATTATTTATGATGCTGGTGGTGCGCCCCATTAATGTGCTGGTTTCGACCTGGAATAGCAGTTTCACTTGGCGGCAAAAAGCATTTATGGCTTGGTGTGCCCCACGGGGGATCGTGGCGGCTTCGGTGGCTTCTTTGTTTTCGATTGTGTTAACCGAGCGCGGCATTAATGGCGGTGAATCAATCAAAGCCCTAGTATTTTTGACCATTGCCATGACCGTATTTTTGCAAGGGCTATCGGCTCCTTGGGTGGCGCGTTTGTTGCAATTACGGGCCGCCGATGCTTCGGGCATGGTGATTATTGGTTGCAATCCCTTGGGCATTTTAATTGCAAGATTAATTAGCAACTATGGGCAGCGGGTTACTTTGGTTGATACCAGTGCCGAGTCTTGCAAACAAGCCCAAGAATATGGACTCAATGCCATTGTCAGCAACGGCTTAGATGCTATGGCTTTAGCTGAAGCGGGTTTAGACTCGGTGGGTACTTTGATTGCCCTAACCGTAAATACGGATGTGAATTTAGTGTTAGCCCAAGTGGCCACCCAAGAATTTAACCCACCCAAGGTTTTAGCGATATATACCAAAGATAGTAGTGATGAGCGCAAATCAGAGCGCAAAAATGAGGTGCAGCAAGCTTTTGGGGCAAGAATCCCGATCAAGGCTTGGAATCAATATATTAGTCAGCAGGAAACTCGCATCGGTGAAATTGTCTTAGATGACGACATTAATAACCAACTCTTGCGGCTCAATTTGTTGTTTGGGGCAGGCATTTTATTGCCGCTGTTATTTCAGCGTAAACGGGCTGCGACCAATGCCAAAATCCTACAGATTGTGCCAGCGGATATGACATGGGAAAGGGGCGATCAGATTTTTTACTTGCTCCATGCTCCGAAAGCTTTACCAGCCAGCAATCCTCAAACTCTGGATATTTTGCCGAGTTTTTTACCCGATGTCATCGATCGCGAACCACCGCCCCCACCTAGCCCGCCGGAAAACTCCACCGGTAAAAGTGAGGACTTTTTGGCGATGGCCAGAGAAATTCTCAAGAAAATTAATTAATTAACTCACCTTACGCAGATAGAAGATCTGCCCTCATCCCCCAGCCCCTTC
>JBAXSK010000238.1:0-6137 GCA_037130765.1 Pseudanabaena sp. ELA607 | reverse complement strand
TCACTCATTCTTGTAAACGAATAGAGTGCGGGGCTTTCGCTTGGTAGCTAAATAATTACTTTAGTCATGTTAAGGCACAAATTGATTGTTTAATGTAGACAAATTATAGCATCAGCACCCATCACACTATCGAAGACATTGCTGAAACTGTCCTCAACCCCGCCCAAATGAAAGCGATCACCTACTCAGGCAAAAAATTTTCATCCAACACTTGCTCGGCAGTAAAAGGGCAAATCTCAGGGAAATTAGCTAAAGCTAATCTTGTTTCGATTTTGGCTTGTTTCCTTGCATCTAGATAACATTCATCAAAGTTTTGCTGGAAATAGTTCTTTAAACTAGGGCTACTCTTGAAGATTTTTCTAATTCGTCGCCGATGTTCAGCGATACTTTTTTCCCAACTTCTAGTACGTTTGTTTGGTTGATATTGCCATTTCAGCAAATGCAGTAAAACCACCACTAAATCACTACTTAAAGCGTGTTTGTCACTATTTCCCATCGATTCGACTTCTTCGAGTAAATTCACCACATCTAACTCTGTTAATCTGCCCTCACGCAATAACTGGGCTGTTGCCTCAACCCATAGATTAAAATCCTGTTCATAGAGCTTGCTCAGGGAATTTGCGCTCTCTAGTTCGTGGATATTTGGAGTTTCTAAATAAGCCTGTGTCATCAGCTTGGCCTCAAAAGAGTTACAGAATCAGACATGGTAAATGATTTAACTTAATTTTGAACTTAATTGAGACGTGATAGGCTGTAAGTCTTCAATCAGTATTAAACTGGGCAAGATAAATCAGTAATTTTCTGAGAGAAGCGCATATTTTCGCGATAGTCAACCGGACAATCAATCACCACTGGCAATGATTGACTTAAGGCTTCTTTGAGAATCGGCACAAAATCCAGGGCACTTTCGACGCGATAACCAATTAAACCCATGCTCTCAGCTAATTTGACAAAATCAGGATTGCCAAAGCGCACATAGGCACTAGCACCATAATGGATGTTTTGTTTCCATTCGATTAGTCCATAACCGCCATCATTGAAAATAATCGTCACAAAAGGAGTCTTCAATCGGGTGGCAGTTTCTAATTCCTGCATATTCATCATAAAACCACCATCTCCAGTCACCGCCACGATCTTGCGCTCAGGATAGACCAACTTCGCCGCCACTGCCCCCGGAATCGCAATGCCCATCGCTGCAAAACCATTAGAGATAATGCAAGTGTTGGGATAATTACAATGATATTGCCGCGCCATCCAGATTTTATGGGCCCCTACGTCGGAAATCACAATATCTTGATCTCCCATCACATGACGTAAATCATAAACGATCTTTTGGGGTTTCATGGGGAAGGCATCATCTTTAGCATATTGTTCATAGTCAGCCAAAATTTGTGCCCGTAAGCTGAGAGCATGAGGTGTAGCCATTCCCGTGCGGTCGCAACGGCGCATAATTTCGCTTAGAGAGTCAGAAATATCACCCACGATTTCCGCAGTGGGCATATAACTACTATCTACTTCTGCCGGAGTTTCGCCAATATGCACAATGGGAATTGTTCCTTGAGGATTCCATTTTTTTGGGGAATATTCAATCAAATCATAGCCCACGGCAATCACTAAATCCGTATCGTCAAAGGCACAGCTAATTAAATCTCTTTGCTGTAAACCAATGGTCCACAACGCTAGAGGATGATGGTAGGGAATGACTCCTTTACCCATAAAGGTATTGACCACAGGGATATTCAACCGCGTCGCAAAGTTCGTTAAAGCTTGATGCGCCTGAGAACGAATCGCGCCATTACCCACGAGAATGATCGGATTTTTGGACTTGGCAATGCAAAGGGCGGCATCGTCTAAACTGCGATAGGAGGCATACATCCGATTATTATCGGAATGATGCGATAAGGGCGAGCCAATGGCAGGCATAGCGGCAATGTTTTCCGGTAGGTCAATATGCACCGCCCCTGGTTTTTCTGATTGCGAGATTTTGAATGCTTTGCGCACGATTTCCGGAGTGTTACTGGGGCGGACAATTTGCGCGTTCCATTTGGTCACAGGGGCAAACATCGCCACTAAGTCTAAATACTGATGGGATTCAATGTGCATTCGATCTGTGCCCACTTGTCCGGTAATTGCCACTAAAGGAGCGCAGTCTAAATTGGCATCTGCCACGCCAGTCATCAAATTAGTGGCTCCTGGCCCTAAAGTGGACAGACATACCCCTGGTTTGCCCGTCAGTCTGCCATAGACATCGGCCATAAATGCCGCGCCTTGTTCATGGCGGGTGGTGACAAACTGAATGGAAGAGCTTTGCAGGGCATGGAGTACGGCCATATTCTCTTCCCCTGGTAAACCGAAGATATAGGATACGCCTTCATTTTCTAGACACTTAACGAGTAATTCTGCGGTATTCATAGTTTTTTAGGTGATAGTTCGATGGGGTTCTTAATTACAATTCCAGTTATTTAATCCAGACCGTCTTGATATTGAGAAATTCCGTTAGTCCGTATTGCCCTAATTCTCGACCATAGCCGGAATCTTTCGTGCCCCCAAAGGGAAGTCGTGGATCGGATTTCACTATTTCATTAATGAAAATAGCCCCCACTTCTAATTCCTCTAAACAGCGGGCTATTTCGGTCTCGTCTTGAGTCCATACCGTAGCCGCTAAACCAAAGCGCGTGGCATTAGCGAGGGCAATGGCGGCATCTAAATCTGGCACGGCAAATACTGCTGCGACTGGTCCAAAGAGTTCTTCATCATAGGCGGGTGCATGGGTGGGAATTTCAGTTAAAATCGTCGGCGGATAGAAGTTGCCCTGGGGTGAAAGATCACGATAAACATAGGATTTGCTGCCCATGCTAGCCACAGGTTGTCCACCTAATAGACATTTCGCACCCGCCGCAATGGAACGTTCCACTTGACTATGCAGTTCTCTTAAAATTGCCGCAGTAGCTAAAGGGCCTAAATCCGTATCTGGGGAATTAGGATCACCCACCCGTAAGGCGCGAAAAGCTTCAACTAACTGGGCGGTAAATTCTGCCGCAATTGATGCCTCGACAATAAACCGTTTGGCGGAAATACAAGTCTGACCGCTGTTGATCATCCGCGAGGTGGTTGCCACTTTGACTGCGGTGGCCAAGTCAGCGCTGGGCATGACGATAAAAGCATCACTGCCGCCTAATTCCAATACGGTTTTTTTGAGATTTTGTCCCGCAATACTGGCCACACTGCGCCCTGCTCCTTCGCTACCAGTCAGAGTCGCTGCCCGCACCCGTGGATCAGCCAATACACTGCCGACCCGCGCTCCTTCAATTAATAAATTCTGGACTTCACCCCTGACAAATCCGGCTTCAACCATTACGGATTCAATCGCCATCGCACATTGCGGCACATTAGAAGCGTGTTTAATCAGCGCCACATTCCCCGCCATCAAACAGGGGGCTAAAAAGCGAAAGACTTGCCATAGAGGGAAATTCCACGGCATGACCGCTAACACAATTCCCAAAGGGGCAAATTTAATCAGGGATTGACTTGCTTCCGTGGCAATCGGCACATCAGCTAACCATTGGGGTGCATTCTCGGCATAAAACCGACAATTAAAAGCGCATTTCTCGACCTCGGCCAAGGCGCTGCGAATGGGTTTACCCATTTCAAGAGTGATTAATTGCGCTAGTTCCAACTTTTTGCTGTCGAGGATAGTCGCGGCCCGCATCAACCCTGCCGCCCGTTCCGCTAATGTCAAACCCCGTTGATACTCGAAACCGGCTTGGGCGCGGGTGATCCGCTCAGTAACTTCAGCTTCAGTCATGGGGTTAAAAGTACGCAACACCTCCCCAGTAGCTGGATTGATTGAACAAATCGCCATAATTTCATTTTCCTTGCTGTAAGATGATGGATTTCAAGCTATCCTTGCGCTAAATCAGACCATAGAAAAGTAGTTATTAAATGAAAAATCTTAATATCTTTGGTAAGATCAAACAATTAATCATTAAAAAACACTATTTTTAGTAATACCACAGGTGAAATTTTAGCTGCAATTTCAGATTGATAATTACAGGTAAAACTAAATGTATGGATTAATTGCATGAATAATCCCCAAAATATTTTACGCAATTCAAACTGACAAAATTAGTATTCTATATTTTTGATTCTGTGAGATTAATTGTAGAAATCCAGAGTTTTCTAATTAGCTAATCAAAGAAATCAACTAATTATAGTAAGTCTATGATGTGCAAATTTCGCCTCGGCAGCCATGTCTTAGCTATGGACTCCATCTCTATTAGAGCTTAAAATCTAACATTAGAATATTAAATATGGTAACAAAATATACATAATATTTGGGATCTACTTACGTCAATGATACTTAAACGAAACATTCTGAAATTACAGCCAAACTACAGCAAAATCACAGCATAAAGAACTGCCCACCATTATTTGGCCCAGCACCAGCGCCGAAACTGCTACTAGTCGTATCCGATTCAAGATTGCCATCCACTAAATTAATGATGCGATCTGCTACGTCTAAAATTCGGTTGTCATGGGTCACCATCAGAATCGTAATGCCATCTTCTCTGGCGAGTTTTTGCATCAAAGTCACCACATCGCGACCAGATTTTTTATCTAAGGCTGCGGTGGGTTCGTCCGCTAAAATTAATTTGGGTTTATTGACTAAAGCGCGAGCAATTGCCACCCGTTGTTTTTGCCCCCCAGACAAAGCATGGGGCTTATAGTCGATGCGTTCTCCTAAACCTAAGGCAGTCAATACTTCGGCGGCGGCTTTAGCTGCATCAGCCCGTCTGGGATAGAGATCCGTAGACATCATCACATTTTGCCGCGCCGTGAGGGAATAAAACAGGTTATGGGCTTGGAAAATAAAGCCAATCCCTTTGCGCAGTGCCACTAATTCATGCTGTTTCATGCCTGTGACTTCTTGCCCTAAAACCTGCAATTTCCCTTCTTTAACGCTTCGTAAAGCACCAATTAGCGTTAATAGAGTAGTTTTACCCGACCCAGAGGGCCCAGTCAGGATCACAATCTGCCCCGCATTAATATCGAGATTAATGTCAAACAACACCTGTTTACGCAAATCTCCTTCACCATAAAAGAAATTGAGATCGCGAATGTGGATGGCTGCTGGATTTGCCCCATTACTAGGCAGCGCAAAAGCTTCTGGGTATGCAGATGTAGTAACAGGGGGCATAAGTACCTCGTTCTTCAGCAAAGATACAGTCAGGAAGAGTGTGTTTTTAGTTTAACATTGCATCCGAAAATTTATGCCATAGCGTCTCATTGGCTAAGTTTTTATGAATACACCTTTGCAGCAGTATGATCATAGTAACTGGAGAGCATCTATTACCAATAAAACTAAAATAAAATGAAAAAGTTAGTTAATTAGTTAGTTAGATGATTCTAAGTTCATTCCTGTGCAAAACCTTATAAAACACTGGATTAAGTTGATAAATTCAGCATTTTAGCTTTATCCTCTCATCGATTTAATGTAATATATTTATTCAAAGGATTATGTTTGCAACTGACCACATTCGATTTGATTTACATAATTTGCGATTTTATAATTAAATCAATCAATAAATAACTATGTTTTTAACCAATCAGATTAAAAGAAAAATCAGACAATACCTCACTAGAAAATTAGGAGTACCAGAAATACCCACAGCTTTGGAAAGGTTGGCAGAAAATGGTTTTCAACCTAAGCAAATTTTTGATGTTGGTGCTTATCAAGGCGATTTTGCTCAACTATGTTTTCAGCATTTCCCAATGGTAAAAGTTGCCTGTTTTGAGGTTCTTGAACATAAAGTTAAAGAATTAAACTCCTTGGCATCTGAACATCAGAATATGCAAATTTTCCCGACATTACTTGGGGCATCAATTCAAGAAAATGTGTCATTTAATCAGGCAGAAACGGCTTCTTCTGTACTGGTAGAAAAAGTCCCCCAAAACTTTGCGGTTAAGTCGTATCCTATGACTACCATAGATCAAATTGTGCAACAGCATTATGATGGCAAAAGCCCTCAATTTTTAAAAATTGACGTTCAAGGTTATGAATTAGAAGTGTTGAAAGGGGCGGAACAACGCCAATTCAAGGATGAAATGCAACACCTAGAGATCTTTGCATAAAGGGA
>JBAXSK010000237.1:0-6174 GCA_037130765.1 Pseudanabaena sp. ELA607 | reverse complement strand
ATGATTGATATACTCAAGGCTGCCACAGTCTTTGTGATAAGCCCATTGTGTAAATGGCTGAACAATTGTTAAGAAATAATTATCAATGGGTAAAAATCATCCATGCGCTCAAATGTGGGGTGTGGCAAAGGATATGACAAGATTTATTGCCCGAATGACTACAAGAGATCTGAAAAAATAAGCACAAAGAATTACACGTTAAATCCCAGTCAAAGTTAGACTAAGAGCTTGCCTTTAAATTCAGACTATTAATTTTTAGCCAGTTTAAAAATCACAATTTAAAAATCAGGAAACTTAACCAATGACTACAGCAGTTGTACAACTTTCTCGCGGCATCGATGAAGCAGTCTCAGACGTGAAGATCACCCGCTCTCCTGATGGTCGAATCAGCGTAGCAACTTTCTTTTTGAATGAGCCAAACTGCATGAAGCCAGAGAATATGGGCAATGCTGACATCACTGGTTTTTATATGATTGACGAAGAAGGAGAAATAGTCACCCGCACGGTCAACGGCAAATTTATCAATGGCCAGCAAGCTGGAATTGAAGCAATTTATAAAATGACTAGTGAATATGAATGGGAAAGATTTCTGCGGTTTATGAATCGCTATGCCGAAAGTAATGGGATGAGCTTGTCCCGTCCTGAAGCCTAGTTCTAGGAGTAGTGATTTTTCCCTAGCATCCATTTAGCCAGAAGCTAAATCAAGCATTTCCTAAAGTATTTTTTCTAAAGTATTTTGTGCGATGCATTGGCACATCTCATCCCCAGAACTTACCGCTGGGGATGATTTCTGTTATGGTGATAATTTAGAAGGCTGCTGTGATTAGCAATATTAATTAACTGTTATGAGTATTGATCCTGATCTGACTAAAAATCCCTGTCCTGATCCACCTAGCTATGTGGTGACTTTTGCCACAATTACTGTCAGTGATACGCGCACTGTTGACACTGACAAAAGCGGTAATTTTATTAATCAATCCCTCAAAAATGCGGGACACCAATTAAATTACTATGCCATTGTCAAGGATGAACCGGCGGAAATTCGGGCGCAGTTGCAACACCTCAGCACTGAGTCAGCTTTGGAAGTGATTTTAGTCAACGGGGGGACAGGGATTGCGCCTCGGGACACCACCTATGACGTTTTAGCCGGGATGCTGGAAAAAACTTTGCCCGGCTTTGGTGAAATGTTTCGTTATCTGAGTTGGCAGGAAGTGGGATCGCGGGCCATGGCATCAAGGGCAACGGCGGGAATTTATCACGGTAAATTAGTCTTTGCTTTACCAGGTTCGAGTAATGCAGTACGTTTAGGCATAGAACAGTTAATCTTGCCAGAAATGATTCATTTAGTGCGGCAGATGAAGGGTTTGCATTAATTTTGTATTGATTAAGTTATAAGTTAATTGCGAGATATTCATCTTAGGCTGGCATAACGTCAATTTCAGCTATAGGCTAGATAATTGAGCCGTCCATATCCACCAATTATTTACACAATTTATTGACAACCTACTAACCCCATTATTAACCCATGACCACCGATACAATTTTTAGTAAGATTATTCGCCGCGAAATTCCCGCCCAAATTGTCTATGAAGATGAGCAAGCGCTGGCATTTCGTGATGTATCGCCCCAAGCCCCAGTGCATATTTTAGTGATTCCCAAACAGCCCATCTCTAAATTATCTGAAGCAGAGACTGGCGATCAGCTATTATTGGGGCATTTGCTGTTAGTGGCAAGTAAGGTGGCAGCCCAAGAAAATCTCAGCGGCTTCCGGCTCGTGATTAATAATGGGGCAGAAGTGGGGCAAACCGTATTTCATCTGCATTTGCATATTTTGGGTGGGCGCGACTTTACTTGGCCACCGGGTTAATTTGGTTCAGGATGAATTTTCAGTATCTAGCATTATGTTAGACCAAACCCAAGTTTGCTGTCCTGCCTGTACTAGTCTGCGGGTCATTCCCATCGGCAAACATCAGCCGCGCTATCGGTGCAAAGTTTGTGGCCATCGATTTACGGTATTTGGCAAGAAATTAGGAATTTTGCCGGATCTTTTAGCTGAGGGGGATTCTGTGGCTACCGCTGCTATATCCCATACTTCTCTGGTAGACCCCAATCTTGATATGGCAGAGATGGCGGCTAACTTAGAGTCCCAAGAGGACGAGATCGATCCCTATCAAGAGGCGCTCCAGTCATCTTTTGCGGTGCTGCAATCCCTGCTGACTCAGTACCCCACCATGCGTCAGATGGTGCAAACCCAACCCCAGTTACCGGCGCAAAACGTGGTGGCTTTATTCGTTGCCTTAGATAACCTGATTGACCACTGGCAACTCGAACCCATTGGTGCAGTGTGGGCTAAAGTTGCCTATGATCCCCAATTGCACCAAGGAGATCAGGGGGATTTAGAATTGGGGGAAGATGTCTATGTGCGGTTTATGGGTTATCGCCGTGGGGAAATAATTTTAGTGCCTGCCCGAGTGAGTCGTCAGTTGCCACCGGCCCTAGCTCCTTCTTGATTTAATTGATCTTTATTTATGATTAGTCTATGACCGTGGTTGCCATTGACTTTGGAACCAGTAATACTATCGTAGCGATTGCTGATCCCATCACCAAAGAACCGAAGACGCTCCGTTTTGCCCATATGTCCCGCTCCTTTAATACCATAGGAGATGTGGTGTATGTGGTACCAACTTTGGTGTATATCAAAGGTAAAGAGCAATATATTATTGGGGAACAGGTACGGGCGGAACGGTTGGGGCAAAAAGTACCACAGCGTTTTTTTAGCGGTTTTAAACGGGATTTGGCGGCGGCCTATCGGGCCCCATCGCGCCTAGTCGATGATGATGCTTATGATACGGAAACCATTGCGGAAGTATTTCTCAAAACTCTGTGGCAAAGATTAGCTTTACAACGGATTCGCCCCACCCAATTAGTTTTGACGGTGCCAGTGGGAGCTTTTGATACATATTTGGGGTGGGTGCGCGAATTTGCCCAAAAGTTGCAGATTCCCTCAGTGCAGGTGTTGGACGAGTCTACGGCGGCGGCTTTAGGCTATGCGATGACTCGTCCCCAGTCAGTGGTGTTGGTGATTGACTTCGGCGGCGGTACATTGGATATGAGTTTAGTGCGAACCCTCAAAGGGGATCAGCTTGGCGGAGATCAGCATATTAAAGCGGAGGTTTTAGCTAAAGCAGATGCTTATATTGGCGGCATGGACATGGACATTTGGATTGCGGAACATTGGCTGCGGCATTATCAGCTAAATCGCACCATGATTGCGGCGACGGGGTGGCAGATTCTCTTAGAACTGGCGGAAAAAGTTAAAATGCAACTTTCTCAGCAAAAAGTAGCGAAGGAAAGCTGGCTTGATGATGAAACTTTTACCAGTTATGAGTTATATCTTGATCGCGATGAATTAACGGAAATTCTAGAACAGAATCAACTGCTAGAGCAATTTCGCCAAACCCTTGATGAGTTGATGACAGATGCTTTTAGTAAGGGTATTACTAAAGGGGACATTACCCAAGTTTTGCTAGTGGGGGGTAGTTGTTTGTTGCCGCCGATTCAGCAATTGGTGGTGTCCTATTTTGGGCGCAGCAAAGTCAGTTTGCATAAGCCATTTGAAGCGGTGGCTCATGGGGCTTTAGCTTTAGGGCAGATGCAGAAACTGGAAGATCATCTCCGCCACAGTTATGCGATTCGGGTTTGGGAACCTTATCTGAAGCAATACACATTTTTTACTTTATTTGAGAAGGGCACAACTTATCCGGCAAAACGGTCTGAGCCAGTGGTGTTGCAAGTGGCAGTGGTAGGACAAACCGAAATTCGCCTCGATATTGGGGAAGTAGCAGATTTAATGCAATCGGAAGTGACCTATGATGCTAAAGGAAGGATGACTAGCAGTGAATTACGGAAGCATCGGGATTTTCGCTCATTATTACCTAGTCCTGCGGCTCATCATGGTCATAACTCAACCAGTCAGACCATAGAGCCTTGTATTGCCCATTTATCACCCCCTGGTCAATTGGGCATTGATCGAGTTAGGGTATGGTTTGAGATTAGTGCCGAGCGAATGCTTTTAGTGACCGTGCGCGATTTGTTAAGTGATCAGGATTTGCTGAAACAGGTTGCAATTGCTCAGTTAGAGTAGTTGGTTATTAACATCTGTGTTTCAGCTAATCAGCAAACACTATATCAATATTTTCTATTCAATATGGGAACATTATGGCGGTATCTTCTAAACAAATTACTTGTATTAATAGTGAAAATCAATTTGGTTCTCTCCCTTTGCCGCCTAATAGCTGCCCTGTTGAAGCCACGCTTAAAGCAATTGGCGGACGCTGGAAAGTGTTGATTCTCCATGAACTATTTGGTGGTACTAAACGATTTGGCGAACTGCATCGTTTATTGCAGGGCATTACTCAAAAAATGCTGACTCAACAATTGCGAGAAATGGAACAGGATGGCTTAGTGCATCGCCAAGTATATTTGCTAGTACCGCCTAAAGTGGAATATTCACTCACTGACTTGGGCAAAACCCTTAAGCCAGTGCTTGATGCGATGCATGATTGGGGCGTAGTCTTTATGCAGCATAACTCTAGCCGTGCCCCGTCTGAACATACGATTAGTCACGCAGATTGACTAAATACAGGGCATTTTATCCACGGGGGATTGCTCCATGACCCCCCGCAAGATTTGGGGTTAATATCTAGTTAAGATCTGTGCTGCATCAAACCAAAAAAGGCCGTATAGCCAAATTAAGGTGATATTCATCCTAAATCTACAGCACTATACCGTAGTATAATGATCTAGGACTAAATTGTAGAATACAGTCCCCAAGGCAAAAAATCTTTGAGGAAATCACAATTCCGTGGAACTATCAGTCAAAAGTCAGTATGCCATTTTAGCTTTATTGCAACTAGCTGAGCAATTTACTGATGAACAGCCGTTGCAAATTCGGCAAATTGCCACCCAGCAAAATATTCCCGATCGCTACCTGGAACAATTGTTAGCAACCCTCAAACGCCAAGGCTTGGTCAAGAGTTTGCGCGGGGCTAAGGGTGGATATTTGTTAGCTAGAGCGCCTTGGCAAATTAGTGTATGGGATGTGATCCAAGGAATTGAGGGCCATGATCTGAGGGATGAACCCAATAGTGGCACAATTCAGGGAGAGAGTTGCGCCCTAGAGGTGATTCATGATGTGTGGCAAGCAGCACGACTAGCAGCAACGCAGGTATTGCAAGAATGTACCCTCAAAGATCTTTGCGATCAGAAGCGCGATCGCCAGACTTCTAACACCATGTACTATATTTAGTTAGGGCAAAATTTAGTTGGGGCAAATTAGCAGATACATGAAATCGTTAAGATCTCCAGTATCTGCCCCTAGCTGGCTTACAGCAAAATCCCCCTAATAGGTAAGATGATTTGATAAACTAAATCCTCTACAACCTGAATATTTTGCTTAATACCCACCA
This sequence comes from Pseudanabaena sp. ELA607, assembly GCA_037130765.1. Lineage (GTDB taxonomy): Bacteria > Cyanobacteriota > Cyanobacteriia > Pseudanabaenales > Pseudanabaenaceae > JBAXSK01. The sequence goes on along the minus strand of JBAXSK010000237.1, from coordinate 706 downwards.
TACTTAGCAGCCCATCTATGATTGAAACCGCAAGCTACCATCAATATTAACGATACGATCATCAAGATCGATAAATGAAAAAATCCGAAAGTATGCATTTGTCAGACATTTAGCTGAAAGGATTGACCTTCCGCTTAAAGTCATATCATTACAGGTGCTAGCAAAGTTTTGATCATCCCATATTAATCTGCCATCGGAATTCCCAATATAAGGATTTAAATTAATCCTACTATCTTTATAGGTTCCATTATTTCTTTCGCAGGAGGCGGTGAGAATGGAACCACTAATGCTGATATTTTGACAGGTACGGGAAAGTTTCATCATCCCCCAAGCGTTACTGTCGGGTAAATTAAAAGTAATAGCTGCTGGTAAGGCATAAACAGCGAGCCAATGCAATTTTAGATTCATGATAATTCCTAGTAAGTCACAGTCAACTAGTTGTCTCTCTCAAATGTATCTTAACCCAAAAGTTTTGCAAAGACGTTTCCTGATAGAAGAAAGAGTAAAAAATCAGTTTCTTGATTACCAGTAATGTTACTTCTCCTAATCACCGCGCTCTTTTAGCTAAATTAACCAGCGCTATCCAGCTTGCTCTATAGATATGAGGACACCATGAGCAGGCAAGATTACCGCACCACAAGGATTTTATCATTAGGGCAACCGCACACGTTTCTTAACAAAAGAGGATGGGTTTGACAATAATCGG
>JBAXSK010000236.1:0-6182 GCA_037130765.1 Pseudanabaena sp. ELA607 | reverse complement strand
GTTTAGCCCACACTCTCCATGCCTATTGTCATCAACCCAAAGCCTGTTATCTCCAATTAGCGACTGTGGATCAAAAACAACGCCCCACCAATCGCACCTTAGTATTTCGGGGTTTTTGGGCAGAAACTAATTGGCTCAAATTCATTACCGATACCCGCAGTCAGAAATATACTCATCTTCAGCAACAGCCTTGGGCGGAAGCTTGTTGGTATTTTCCTAAAACTAGAGAGCAGTTTCGCATTGCTGGGCAATTACATCCCATAATTGCTCCTCATCCCGAATATAGTCACCCGCCAAATCAAGGGGATTCCCCAACCATCGGGGCACGAAATTTGGCTAGGGTGCAGCAGTGGCGCGAACTTTCCGATGCAGCGCGATTACAATTTGCTTGGCCTGCACCCAAGGATTTACGGGATTCTGATCTAGCACAGGATCAAGCCTTATTCCACCCAGAGTCACCAGATACGCAAAATCCGCCACCTCACTTTTGTCTGCTATTGCTCGAACCTCATCAAGTGGATTATCTTAAATTACGGGGTGAGCCACAAAATCGCTATCTGTATAGTCGGCTCTTAGATCAGGAATCATGGCAATTTCAAGAAGTTAATCCCTAATTTGCGGCTTAACGTTCCACAATTTGGACCCGCTGATTTAGCCAATTCATTACCAAAGCAATACTTAAGCTCAAAGTCAAATACACCGCCATCAACAGCAAAATCACATTGATCGGTCGTCCCGTTTGATTAATTGTCGTCGAAGCAATGGCGTAAACATCGCGATAACCCACCGCCACCGCTAGGCTAGAATTTTTGGCGATATTTACATATTGGCTGGTCAAAGGCGGAATCATGGTGCGTAAAGACTGGGGCAACACCACCAACCGCATCACCTGGGATCGCGACAATCCTAAAGCCTGTGCCGCTTCCCATTGTCCTTTGGATACTGCTAAAATACCGCCCCGCACAATTTCGGCAATAAATGCACTGGAGAACAAAGTTAAACCCATTACCAAAGCACAAAACTCTGAGGTAAAAGTCATCTTTAAGGGCACTAAGGTAATTCCCTCTTTAGTAATATTGAGCCAACTATTGGGTGATCCCCCAGCCCCCACCGAAAGAAAAATCACTCCATACCAAAAAAATAATTGCAATAACAACGGTGTATTTCGCAAAATCTCCACATACACCTGCGCTAAAGTCCTTAATAACCAATTAGGCGACAACCGCGCTATGCCCACGGTCAGTCCCACCACCGAAGCCCCCACCAAACTAGTCGCCACCACTTTTAATGTATTGAGTAAACCGATCCCCAAAGCCTTAGCATAGCTATCCGTGGGGCTATAGGGAATTGGTGTTTCTGGCAAATCAAAGGAAGCGGGATCTTGCAAAAAATCAAAACTCATCGCCAAACCCGACTGGCGCATATTCCGCACCATGCTATTCCAGAGTAAAATCCCCAAGGCAATCAGCACCGCCACAAACAATAATTGCCAGACAATTTGCCAGATGGTTTGGCGATCCGAGCGCATCAATGACGGATGTTTCTTGGGGGATAAGTTTAGCTGACTCATAGATACAATTTAGTGGTTAATTTAGCTAGGATTGCGCTGAAGATTCGATTCTCGAAAACATTGCTCTAAACATTTGGCAAATATTTTGGCGTGTTGTTGTGATTTATCCTCTTTTGTCAAGTCTAATTCTCATTAACATCATAAACCCGCAACCATAAGCGATTCATACTTTTATAAGTAGATACATAAAAGAAAACTATAAATTCCTAGATCTCCAGCTTTTGACACACTAATGAAAAATAACTTATACTCTGTAAAAAAGCCGAACATCTTACCTTTACTGGGACTAACCTACTTACCTTGCCAGAAAAAAATGACCGTAAAAAATCTCGGACTGCAAATTATGCTAACAAACTCAAGGAAATTAAAATTTACACTTCAAACTCTTCGGTAAGCATATTGTCATCTAGTGTAAGGGTCAGCGTAAATTGATCGCCAAAATCTGCGTCTATGAGTTTTTGCATCAAGCGGGTTTGCTCTCGCGAGGTTATAGTCGGCAAATCTTCGCCATCGGCAGAAATTGTTAGCCGAAGATTTGCTGGTAAATAAATTTGAGTTTTTGTGCCGATTGGGTAGACTTTTAAGGCGATCGCTACTTCGTCTTCATTTCTTTGAGTAACTTCAACAACTAAATTAATTTGATAATCGCCAAGTTGATATTGTTTAGCCCGTTCGATCTTAGTTTGCTGTTCGCCGCTAAAAACGCTAGGAGCCAATTGCTGCGGTGTTAAAAGTTGTTCTATTAACATCCATCCATCCTCGAAAGCCCCTTGTAGCCAGTCTCTTAAGTTTACTAGAGAACTCGTCTCATTCACCAATCCAACATCCAAGATATCGAAATCAGCTAATTCTTTTAGTTTACCGGATTGTACAAGGGCTTTAATTTGCTCAAATCCGTCCAAAGAGCCTTCAAATTCCATAAGAATACAACCTTCACGTACATCGATAGCCATTTGGTTTTCACCTCCTAGTTGACGAATTTCTCCCTGTACCCTCATAAAGCCTTGCAGTGTTAAGCTGTTTAACTCTCCTTGTAATTTAATTTGCCATTTGACAGATTGGGATTCTAAACTGTTACCTTGGGAATCAGTAACTGATCCGTCCTGAGAGGGTTTATCAAGTACACTTGATGATGCATATATCGCTTCAGCTAACTCACCCAACTTCATGCCTAGAGCATTAGCAAGTTTATTAAGTGTATTGACTTGTGGATAGGTGACACCTCTGAGAATTTTAGACAGATGTCCTTTGTCAAAACCGTGATAATTTATGAGTCTAGTCCGAGTCATTTTTTGCCTCTCTAAGAGGTTTACATAACGTTCCTCTATGATGTTTGGAGCTAGGTTATCAAGTGACATAGTGTTATGGAAATGCCGTGTGAATAGCTGAAACGGACAGTTGCGAATAAGCAACTTCATGTATAAAAAGTTGTTTATAGCCCCCTTTGCAGTCTAGGGCTTAAGAGTTAGATTAAAAACATCAACCAAATAAAGCGTTCTCTTACAAGAAATCTTTAGTCAGTTGATGCCAAATCTTTTTCATCCAAGGATTCTAACTTTATGTTTAATCTTTCGTCAAGTAAGTTAGCTGTTGGTTTAACTGTGGCGGTTATGACTATAAGCTCGGTTTTCCCTTCTTTTGCAGCATCAGAGTCTCGTCAAAATATTCTTCAGCCTGTTCCATCTGTTGAACAATCGGTTATTGCAAACCAAGAAACCATCACTTATCGCGTCGTGCGTGTTTGGAATAGTACCAACATCGTGATTAAGTCTTTGGCTTCGGGGCGAGAATTTGATGTCTATTTTTCGTCTCGAATTGGTGCAGACGTTGGTGACCTTGTAACCGTTACCTTTAATGGTGATCGCTGGATTTCCATTGTCAATAACAAAACAGGGATGTCAGCAGCCGTAACCAGCGTTTCGCGTCGCTAAGTAGCTAGACATAAACAATTTGTAATCAATTTTCTTCGGATTTCTAGTTCTCTATTCTTTCTCTAGGTTCAGAGAACTAGTTTTTTCTCTCTCCACAATGAGGTGAATCAATGTCAGTACCAATAAAGTTAACTAAATCTTTTGTTGTCAGCATTGCCGCTTTATCTGTTCTTTTTGCTATCTCAGCTTGTGGTTCTTCCAACAGATTTTCCACGAGAAACTCTACTACAGCTAATTCTAGTACCCCTCCTGTGAGTACTTCTGAGTCTGTTCCCACAAGTGCTCCTTCATCTTCAGGATTAGGTTTGAAATGCACCAAAAACATTGCTGCTGCTAAGCAAGCCATTTTGGATAAGTCTACTCCTGTTTTGAACCACTATGTTGGGAACGTTTGGTTAAACTCTGACTTGGGCATTGCGATTCTTGAGGCAGAATATATTGTTGAAGATCCCTCCTGTGAAAGACAGGCAAATGCAATGGGGCTAGTTGAAGCGATTTCTTATGGAAAGAAAATCAAATCGGTTGGCGAAAATCGCCTAGATCGATCCATGCAGAGTGCCAGTGATCTTCTCAAAAATAGTAGTAAGTAGGCAATTACTATCTTTCAGTTCGTTTTTCGCTTTGTTGTTCCTTATTGGTTTTTATTTTTGGAGACTAAATGTATGTCAGCCTCAGCAACAGTTCTGCACCGTCATTTTGAACATGTGATTAGTACGTATCACCCGTTCGCAGATTATCTGGGATTTTCCGAGATTGAGGATGGATTTGTTCTCGGTTATGACGGTGGCAATGGCCCCAAATATCTCGTTCTTGACTGTGAGTTTAATATCATTTCTGACGAAACAGTAGGAACAGCGAGATTGATGACTTTTGGAGGAATTTTACTCGATTCTGTAGTCTCTTTACTTAACGATTAAAACCTGATATTGTCATACTGCAATGGTGATCGCTTGATTAAGAGGCGATCACCATTTAAAATATCCTACTTATTGAGTAATATTTTTACGGAACTCGCGCAAAGCTTCAAGGGATGAATCCATTAGCAAACAACGGCAAAGTAAGGTTAAATCTAAACTTGGTAAAATATTGCTGCAATCAGTTGGGATATATTCACCATTTTGGAAAATATAAACAGAGATTATGCCATCTTGCCAAAACCAGACCTCTGGCACACCAAGAAGTTGATATTTTCTGAGCTTTTTCGTGCTGCCACTTGAGACCAAAACTTCCACGCAGAGATCAGAAATTTCCTTTTCAATCTCAAAATTATAGGAAAGATCGGCTTAAAATTCAGTACTACCCGATAATTGTTGCGTATAAGCGCCAGTTGAAATGCAACGTATGCGTTTTAATCCGCAATATACACCGATCAGCATTACCAGCATCGTTACAATTTTTTCATATTGTCGCCCAATACCCACAATCTCTAAAACTCCTTCACAATAGTTTAACCGCACCCCGCCAATATCATCAAAAGCAGATTGCAGGATCTTGAACTGTTCCCAAGTCACAGATTGCTTAATCAAATATTGATTTTCTGCTTTAGCTAAAGTGGTGATCACTGCTTTACCTTTGCTGCTGAATATTTTTAATATAATTTGCTGAATGGAGTTAGCCCAAAGTCTTAGGAAGTGAGCTTGTTTGTATATTTTTCTTCAAAAATGGTCATTGCTTCTAACTGCGAATCCATTAACAAGCATTGTTCTAAATGGGCAATATCTAGATCGGGCAACCAGACACTGGTTTTTATTTCCATATACCCGCTATGCTCTAAGCGATAAATACTAATTTTGCCATTCTGCCAAAACCAAACTTCGGGTACTCCCAGTAATTGATATTTTCTTAATTTTTTCGTGCTGCCACTTGTGACCACAATCTCAACACATAGATCAGAAATATCTTTTTCTGTATCAAAATTGTAGGAAAGATCAGCTTGAAATTCGGTAGTGTCTTGCAATTCTTGGGTATATGCTCCTGTCGCCACAAATCGTATGCGTTTCAACATAAAATATCGCCCCAGTAGCAGTCCAAGCAAGGCGCAGATCATTTCATGTAGCCGACCAATGCCCATAATTTCTAATTCTCCCTCACAATAAATCATCCGCACGCCACCAATTTCATCAAAGGCGGATTGCAAGGTTTTAAACTGCTCCCAAGTGACAGCCCGTTTAACGAGATATTGGTTTTCTTCCTTAGCTAAAGTTTGGATCATCGCTTTACCTTTGCTGCTGAATGTTTTTAGTATAACCTGCTAGTTCTGTACCTGCTGTAATCTATTGACACAATTGGCGATCGCTTGATTACACGTTAAGAGGCGCTCGCCTTCTCTAAACTGGTGACTATATCTTCTTTTTTTACCCCTGCGGTAATTAGAGCATTAGTTAAGCCTTCTTCAAAGTTATCTTCTTCGATAATGATTTGATTTTCGGCTAGTCGGGCGTGAAATAGAATGGTATCGAGCCAACGATGTTTGTCCCAACCAGTGGCAAGAATGAGAAAATGACCAGTTTCGACATCGCAAACAGGATAAAGTTTGATTGCTTGTAATCGTGGCTGAGCAATTGTGGCTTCCCTCAGTATTTTTTTGAGGATGGTTGCATGGTCTAATGAGCTATCCATTGGATGATTTTCTCCAGATCGTCCGTAATTGTCCACCCATCTTTTTCGAGTGAGTGGCGCAG
>JBAXSK010000235.1:0-6194 GCA_037130765.1 Pseudanabaena sp. ELA607 | reverse complement strand
TTAGCTGAGAAGCCCACCCTATACTCGTCCGCGAGTTAGGGCTGGGAGTCGTCACCTACAGGCTACGGCGTGCATCAACTGATCAAGCGTCGTCGGGCTGCCGCTAAAACAGAGGCTGAACCCATCGAAAAAACTCCTGTGTAAACCCTTCTGCTGTACTTCTGCCTAAAATATGAAAAGATCCCCGATTTCTTAAAAGAGTCGGGGATCTAGTTTTTTATGGGATATTGAGGTTATTTCTCGGATTCAGGGCGGGGCTTAATTTGTTCGGCTTCAGGACATTCATCAGAAACTAAAATTTCACTGGATGATATATTACCCTTAGGTACAGATGATAATCTTTGCGTTACTGCACCGATACTCTCTAAACGCACCATCTCCTCCCAAGAACAAACTTCATCCTCATCCTCAGTTTCGTAACGAATTGTAACTACGTCACCTTCAATGTCGAGGATCTTTGCCCGTTCCAGCCAGCGACCTTGGTCTCTCAGATAAATCCACACATCGCTCTTGGCTTCACATAATTGGTAAATCTTGCGATGGAGCATTCGCTTCGTTCCTCTGAGTCAGGTTTAGTCTTTGGGGTACATGAACACTTAGAATATAGCCCAGTCTACATGATACCCATTCGTTTAATTATATCGTAATCCCCATGACACGACATAGTTTTGTCTTGGTAATGTCTAATTATTGTTGCCATTGATATGGATGGAGTACAGAAATTACTAGGACATTAATGCGAAAATATTTGTAGTATGGGCATCTAGTCTGCTAATGCTAAGTCTGTCAGTCCGATGTAAATAATAAGTCTGATGCAGATGTAATGGGTTATAACCATTAAAATCAGAAAGCTAAAGTCATTGAGCTAAAATCATAAAGCTAGATATGGAACGCCTCATCTCCATTTTGCCTGAACCTTGGCGGCCCTTGAGCCAACGCCTTGATGTGTGGCTTGGGATTTTGCTAAGTTGTTTGATTGGCATTAATACTACCCTAGTGTGGCGCTTGAGCCAAAACAATGATGAAATTGCCATCCAAACCCTGAGTTGGGTGGTGGTGGGTTTGTTGGTGTGGCGCAAACGGCATCAAATTAAATTTGCCAGCAGTCAATCGGCGCTGATTACTGGCACGGTTTGCCTGAGTTGGGTTTTCCTCAAGAGCGCTACGGTCAGCCGCTATGAAGATGTTTTATTTATTCTGACACCGCTGCTGTCGCTGGTGGGGGTAGTGCTAATTACCTCAGGTTTTCAAGGGCTAAAATTATTTTGGGGGGAGTTGCTGTTAGCTGGGACCCTGGGCGTACCTGTGCCCTTTGTGTCTGAAGCGATTGAGCGGGTGATTCCCATCAATACGCTAACAGCTAAATTTGCCAATATGCTCCTGTGGTATGGTGGCTTACCCGTACAACAGGAGGGGATTTTCATTGCAATTAAGGGTGGAGTTGGAGTTATGGTGGGACGGGGTTGTGCTGGATTACCACCGATCTTCCTACTGTTACGAATTACGCTGATGTTTGTGCTAGTGTTTCCAGAAATGTGGCGTAGTCTGAAACTACTACTGTCAGTCGCCACACTTGTTGGTTTTGTGAGTAATTCGTTACGAGTGACAATGCTGGTACTGCTCGCTAGCAATCAAAAAGCCTTTGACTACTGGCATAATGGCGAAGGCTCCCAATGGTTTGCGGTGCTGATGGTATTTATCTTTTTATTCTTTTGCAATTGGCTTTTGGGCTGGACGGAAAAGCAGGCAGGCTTAGAACCTTTAGAAGCCAGTGCGGCAGACTACCAAGATTATGACGAGTTGGCAATGGAAACCATGGAACTAGACCCTGATCCTGCTGTTGTAACTAATCCATCACGTAATCCATCCTATGAGGAGCAAGACATTGACTAGCCCTGATTTTGACCCCCTAACCTCAGAATCCTCACCTCCAGAGACACAGATTACTATAGCGGATTCATCTCCTGATTTGAGCCAAGCATCAACTGCTACGGAAACGGTGGCTCAGCCCTTAGAGGTGTTAGCGCCATCAGCGGATACGCTTCAGGAGTACCTGCCTGAAATTCCTCACCATAAAGGGCGCTGGCTGATTGTAATCAGCTTTACTGGAATTAACTTATTGCTTTTAGTGCGGACAGTTTTTGATCCAAGTGTTGGTAAGCCGATCCCTTTTCAGTTCCCTAAGCATATTGATTTAGCCACAGCAATCCTTGTTAGAGAAGAAGCTTTTACCGATGATCCTAGCACACGGATTCCAAGTCAGGTCCGTGCCAATACTGCTCATCGGTATATCTATCAAATTAAAGAATCCCAAAACAAGGACAAAAGGGAGGTAACAGTAGATGTGCGCTATCTTATCCGTACTACCGGGAATGTACCAGTCTTGAGTGTAGACTATGGCAAGATTAAGCTTAAAGACGATGACCTCCAAAAAGACCTGCGTTTCGTTCCCAATATAGGACATTACACATTTTTTCAGACCAATGATCGGGCTTACCTCAGCGCCTGCATTAATCCCAGAGGTATCACAACTGTTACCACAGAGCAGTTTGATGAAAATCTCAGTGCTTTTGCTATGAAACCTGAGGTTTTAACCGGCTGGTTACTAGGACAGACTGATATTAAAGATCGTCGCTGTCTTTGGACGCAGGTTTCTATGACATTGGACACCACAACAGTTCAAGATGCCCAGGCTTTAGAGCGAACCCACGACCAACTAAAAGCGGTTTGGTTAGACTGGCGGCAATGGTGGCAGAATAGATTTCCTAAAGGCTAAAGCATATTAAAGTAAGGCTGGGATAGGCTAGCAACTTTACTTTTCTTGCCAGGAAATTTTAAGGATAAAAAGCATGAGATAACGATAGCCTGAGAATTATTACGACAAAATCAGCAAAGCAATTTTCACATAGAATAATTTGGCATCACCGTTCTTGGATAACATCGACTTTCAACTAATATCTGAACTAAAACAGGTAAAGGTATCAATCAGTGGTGCATTAGATGATTACCGACATTATAATTACCATGCTGATTATTCTAGGGAATAGCTATCTAATCTTATCTTTTGCTGAGGCGAGCACATCCTGGTAAATGTGCACCAGTTGGGTTGAGTGTTGGGCAGGTGCAAGACGACTAACCTTTTGGTAACCTGCTTCTCCCATTTGCTGGGCAATTTCGGGGTTTTGCAGCAAGAATTCTAGGGCTTGGGCTAGAGCTTTTACATCACCAGCAGGCACAAGTTTGCCAGTAACACCATCCTCTAACCATTCAGGAATTCCACCGACCGCATGGGCCACAACTGGTTTTCTACTTAGCATCGCCTCTGGTCCTGTCATGCAAAAGGTTTCTGGACAAAGCGACGGTACTGTCACAATTGTGCTCTTGTCCAGTAATGACCGCACCTTTTTAGGAGCCGTCCTACCCCAGTATGTTATTCGATCAGCAATACCTAAGGTTTCTGCTAGCTCCTCCAACTCTGGCAGCTTTGTTCCTGTACCGATAATCCAAATTTGATGTGGGCTTTGGATATATTTGGAAGCACGGAGCAGACAGTCTGCGCCCTTAAAATCGGTGACTCGTCCAACAAACGTAATTACGGGTGGGTCGAGAGACACCTCATCGATTTCTTCAACTCCTAAACGATCAACCGGTGGGTTTAGAACGCTAATAATGTGGTCAGGAATTCCATCTCTGACTAGCCGATCTTTCATCCATTCACTAGGTGCAATCAAGCGATCACAAGTTCGCAAGACGCACCGCTGCCAAAAATCAGCAACCATGCTACGCAAAAATCCTTTTAAACTGTGGGGCTGTCCGTTGCCCAAAAAACCACATCCCAATTTGTTGTAGCCAACGGTCAAGCATCCCAGACCAATTTGTCGATCACAGGCACAGCGGTTTTTCCAGTGATAGCGTGCGCCATTAGGACACATGGGAACGTGAGTTGTAACGGCTACAGGGTAGCTGCGAATCCAGTGTCGCAAGATTTCCAATCGAGGAATTAAGTGAATGTGCAGCAGGTCGATCTTCTTTTCAGCAATGAATTGTGTGATCATAGCCTCCTCGGCTTTGACACCCTTTGGTTGGAAGTAATCTCTCTGATTAAAGATGTGCTGGGCAGTCAAACTGCCGTTGAAAAATTGGCGTGTGTAGTCGGCTCGATCGGGGGCATGTAGTAGGTAGACTTCATGACCCAGCGATCGTAATGCTTGGGATTCCCAGAACATATAGAGACTGGAGCCACCATAACCATCAGGCGTGGCATTGACATAGAGGATTTTCACGTTGGATTTCCCCAGAAAGGTTGACAAATAAGAAATAGGAATAGTTAAAGTGAACTAAGCACGCCATGCTATTCCCATAAAACATAAAAAGTTGTGGGCCGTCAAAACAATTGAGATATTTTACTTTTATTTTCTAATATCGTCAAGTCAACCCTGAGTAGGGCGATATTAAGTGACTATCCAGTATTGATTATTTATAGTCAAACAAGATAAGAATTAGGATATTAGAGATGATTTGAATTTTGTCTGAGTCTTGTAAGCAGTAACGTTAACCATGATCCCGTGGCTGAGTTGTATCCGCTGGTTGTGGCGCACTGAAGTTAGAAACTTTTGCACCAGATAGGCTCGCATAGGGCAATTCCGTGTGATGGATTAAAGCTTCAGTATTTTGGGCTAAGACATTGCGGGGAATTACTCCCGTCGCATCACCCAGAATTTTTTGCTTTTGATCCAAAAATAAGAAGCGAGGAATCCCATCAACTTCATATTTAGTGACTTCGGGTAACCATTTATTGTTATCCACATTCAGCATCACCAAATTAAATTGTTGCCCATATTTTTTTTCGATGGCAAATACATCCGGAGCCATTGACTGACAAACCGCACACCAATCAGCATAAAACTCCAGAATTGTCGGCTTGCCATTGTGCAAAGCGATTTCATAGGGGGTCGAGGCATTTAGAGCCGTCTTGAGGGAAACAGTCGTATTTTGGGTGCGAATCCCGATAAATAATGCCCCGCTCAAAATAATTACCGCAACGGCAACCAATAGATTACGCAAGCGTTGCGAAGCATTTACCGGAACAGGATTATTAGCAGGTAAAGGGTTTGGTGGTAAATCAGTACTCATAAGATCGTAAATTTAAAAATATGCAAATATTCTGATGTAATACAGATATTAATGATGAAACCTTTGTAGGGCGGTCATCTTGCCTGCCGATGATGTAACTCATTTAGATGCAATGTGCTGTATCTTGATGCTTTGCTCTAGATCAAATCTCACTACAGCAAAGCATCAATTGCCTGAGCTAAAACAAAATCTTTTTGAGTAATGCCCCCCGCATCATGGGTAGTTAAATCAATGGCGACCCGATTATAGACGTTACTCCATTCGGGGTGATGGGCATGGATTTCAGCCAGAAGAGCTACTTGGGTCATAAAACCAAATGCCGTAATAAAGTCCTTAAAAATAAACTTTTTACTGAGCTTGTGATTCACCACAGTCCAGCCTGATAGTTGCGCTAAATTTGCGCCAATTTCCACATCGGATAATTTAGTCATGGGATCAGTGGTCATAATATTGCGTGTTTATTTGTTAGGGTTTTGGTTTGATGTCGTACAGAGGTTGCTGATAAAAGCTGATTAAAACTTTATGGAGCGGGGATCTTCCCTGCCAATAATGTAACTTATTTAGATGAGGTAGGCTGTAAATTTCTTACCGATAATTGATCTAGTTCAGATCTAGAACTTATCTGATTTTTTGCTTATTTAGCTTTTGCTTATCTAGATTTTTCTAGTTTGCTGGAACACAGATATTAATAACTCATGTTACGCAGAAGGTTATAAGACCCTCACCCCTAGCCCCTCTCCCAAAAAGGGAGAGGGGAACAAGGAAAAAGCTAAAAATGGCTCTTGCTCCCCTTCTCCCGCTCTGGGAGAAGGGGCTGGGGGATGAGGGCAGATCTTCTATCTGCGTAAGGTGAGTTAATAACAAACCTCTATGGGGTGACTATCATGAGTCTGCCATCAAAATAATTCAGTAAACCCCATCTTTTCATATAGAATTTATGAAATGAACTTGTTAATTGTTGTGGCACATTATTTCCTACACAAGAGTCTAATCTTGGCAGCCCCCTTTGTGATCGAGACTTAAAACTGAAAATTATTACTTAAATCCGAGCTTATTTGTGG
>JBAXSK010000234.1:0-6248 GCA_037130765.1 Pseudanabaena sp. ELA607 | reverse complement strand
GTTTCATCATTGTGGCATTTATTTTGACCCTTTCAGGTAGCTTTTTTGTAGTGGGTTTGATCGGAAATTGCTGTAAATCAAAACCCAAGGTTTTATAAGCACTAAATTTCATGACAGTAAACTCCCTAAAAACCAACTAAGCACCAATCAATTTGTAAACTTCCTGATTCAACACATTAAAAGGATTCTCACTAGGCAGAGCTACCAACATCCTGATTAACTTCTTCAACTTTGCCACTAACTCTGTACCATTCTCAATTGCTGAAATCCCTTCAAAACGATGCACACAGCGATTACGCTGCTCACAATATTCATTCAAAAAATTAATTAATCCAAGCAACTGCACCAAATCATCATAACAACTCAAAAGCCCAATTAACTGTGGACGCTTAGTAAAGCCTTCCATCGTCAATTGCCAGCCTCTCTTTTGATAAGCATCTTTTAAAGCCTCGAAAGGCTTACCAGCATCAACAGTCTTGACAAGAGCCCAAAAACCAACCGTATCCTGATATTTATTAGGCAACTCTAAACCTAACTTCTTCTTAATTAAAAGAGCCATTACACATTCTTGAAACTGAGTGAGCAACACCAGAAACTCTGAAAATTCTCGATTCTCATAGCGAATCAACGCATTAAAGTACAACTCCTTCGCAATCGCATCTAGTTTTCTTTGCCTTAACTCACTAATTTCTTGCAATAACTGTGCTGGCACATTATCACCCAACAAGCACAGATGATCAAAAGCTGCATCAAAATCAAACGCCATCCGACAACGCCCATACTCCAACAAAGCGATCGCCCGATCATTAGCCAAACTGGAAATCCGCAACGATTCTAAGGCTCCACCATAGTTATAGTCTTCTATCTGTCGCTTAATTACTTTGAGATCTAACTCATATCGAAATACAGCGCCATCTGTTTTAAATACTCGCATTTGTCCTTCTTTCATCTTTTGAGGATCGCGAACCTGCCAAACCTGTCCATTTACAATGTAACCTGCCGCCTGTAACAAGGTGAATGAAGACTTCATGGCAGGAGTTCCCGAAGAAGCATTTAACTCAATTTCATCGTCACTGCTGGCTTGTTGTTGGGCTATATGCAAGCCTCTACGAGCTTCTTTCGCTGCTTCAAACAAATCAGTCGGATCATCAGACAAATCCTGACTGGCTGCAATTAACTCGACGGCACTTCCATCAATACCCAGTTCACTAAATAACCAATCTTTCGTTTCTTGCGCTCCCTTCGCTGTCCCTGAATGACCTTCAGTATAAATTAAAATAACTTTCTTGATTACTTTTCTTTGTTCTACCAAACTTCTAACTAATGTCACCAAGGAGCCTTCACCTGTCCTACTCCCAAAAGGATCTTGCTGTCCCACAAATGATAAAACGATACTAGCCATCTTCTTCAACTCCTATTAAATTCCTGCCTTTACCAAAAACTGCTCAACACTAGCCGCCAAATCAGGAAATAACTCATCGGTAATCAGGCAATCACCCCGATAGGTCTCAGGAGCGCGATCACTATAAAACATCGCCAAAGTTCTCTGCATCGGCTCAATCACCCAAACCCCCAACACACAGGCACTCAAATAATTCCCAGCCTTCGCCACAAAATCCTTAAAATTCTGACCTAATGTCTGCAAGAAAATTAATAATTCAGCTTGAAGAGCAGCATGAAATCTTTTGGGAGACATTTTTTTCACCCTATGACCATCAACAAATTCATAATTCTGATCCGACTCAGGACAAGCCAAAAACTCATCTAGGGTCAGCCTTTTACCTTCATCCCTTACCTGTACCATGTTCTCTTTCACAGTAGCAAACGTCATAGTGTTATCGCCTCATAAAATCTGATCATCGGGGGGAATTAAATAATTATTACTCCAATGTAATGACATTTCTATGCAGTGACAATTGCGAATATCAATCATCTGTGAATATCAGACTTTTCATGATTTCTTGCTTGCTATGGAATAATTGTAACTCTGGTTTAAAGATAGAGGGTTTGAGTCCATAACATTGGCTGAATGGAACCAACAAATACTAGCGAATCTGCAAATTTAAAAACAGACAAGCCACAAACGTCATTTGTGCCGCCAGTAAAAACATATAAGCTACAGCCCGTTGCCGAAAAATCGTCAGAATTAAACCGATTGATTTCAAGTCAATCATTGGCCCAAACACCAAAAAGCCCAACAGTGAACCACTGGTAAAAGTTGACGCAAACGATAGGGCAAAAAATGCATCCACCGTTGAACACACCGATACCACTGCCGCTAAAATCATCATTGCCACCACCGAAGTAACGGGGCCCTGTCCTAAACTCAACACCACCTCGCGGGGCACCCACACTTGTAAAACCGCTGCCACGGCACTACCAAATACTAAAATTGCCCCCAATTCCCGCAGTTCAGCAATGGTATTGTCCAACAACAGCCACACCTTGCTTTGCCACGAACCATCGGCGGGCTTAAAAAATTGGCCCCACTGATTACGCCAAGATGTGCCCTCTCCCAGATCTTGCCCCGCTGTGGATTTTAAGTGACTACCATTACTGCCTGCAATGGCATCCGGTTTTAACTCAGTCGTAGATTGTCCGTCTGGATTTGCTTTAGCGGCTAAATATTCTTCGAGAGCAGCCGCTGCATTGAGGGGCTGTTTGCCTTCACCTAAGAAAAAAGTCCCCGTAATGCCGTCATTGCCACGATTACTGCTATGGACTAGGGCGGTTTGGCTGCTATAGGCTAAAGAACGCGATACGCTGGGCTGCAAAAATGGGCGCAAATCCTTCTGCACACTAAAGATAACGCCTAAAATTGTGGCGATTACCCAAGACAAAGATATACGCAGCCAGACCATTTCCGGCTGATCGCGAAACGCCGTCCAAGTTGCCCAAATCACCACCGGATTAATCGTAGGAGCCGCAAACAGGAACGAAATCGCCACCGATACTGGCGCACCCTGCAAAATCAACCGCCGTGCCACCGGTACATTACCGCATTCACACACGGGGAACAAAAAACCCACCAAACTGCCCACCACTGCCCCCAGGATCGGATTTTTGGGCAAAAGCTGAATTAAGCGCCGTTCATCAATAAAAATCAGCAAAAAGCTCGATAATAAAACGCCCAATAACAGAAACGGTATGGCTTCGACCAATAGGCTTAAGAATAGAGTAAAAGCGCTTTGGAGTTGGTTCAGAAATTGACTTAGAGATTTGATCACAGCAGGAATACTCGCTTTACAGCATAGCAATATGACGAGAATGAAGTCGCAATAGAAAGGTTAAAGCAAATTACGGATCATGATTGGCGAATTGCCCAAATCCTCTTAGAGCAAGTTAGAGTAAGGGATCTTAGCAATAGATCTTAAAGTAATTTGCGGTATGAGAAATTGCTAGATGTGGCAAGACAAAATTTTGGGTATGCTATAGGTATGATCAATCATATTAAACCGAAATATCCGAAATATTAAGCCCCAGTATTACAGCAGTTTTCGTTATCCTTGCTCCATCCCCATAACAGCTTTCGGGACTATTTGACTGACTCTAGATTGTGAGCAAAAAACTATAAACCATTAAAAATCCCAAAAAATACCCGAATCAAACAAAAATGTCCCAAAAGGGATCAAAACCGATAAAATATGCTTAATTAATTAGCCATTAATTAGCCGTCAATATTGAGGTTTGTCAGCGAGACTTGGCAAGCAAGCTGCCCAGCACCACAATTCCGAGTCAAAAGTGCATTTAAAAATTAGGTTAATTATTAGGTCAGTTATTTAGTTGTTAGTTTAGCTGAAAGTTTCACATCTCTACTCTGGTCTATCGTTTAAGTGATCACTTGATCAGTTAGAATCTTCCCACCCTGTATGCTTGGATGTTTTTGGCATTTGTCAATTGACTTAACCTTTGGGTGAATTACCCCTTGGGTTAGCTTGGGTTAGTAGTGTAGGCATTATTAGTCTCATCCCGTGGAGTCCATGACCAACAATTACCCGTCACTGCCGCCTAATGGTTCTGGCCGCCGAGAATTACCTCCCCCAAGGCCAGAAGATTATCGCGTGCCTGCGGCACCGGGTTATAGTCATTACAATAGTGCGGATCGCATTGCCTCTGCCCCAGAAATGGGGGGTGAAGCCGCAATTTTAGCGGAATTTGATGTGGCTTCTAGGGAAGAGCAATTTACCGTAGCTTTACAAAAAGTAATTCGCTATCGGGGAAATTTAGTACCAGCTTTGTTAGAGCGCTTAGAAAATGGCGATGTGCCTTTAGCCAAAAAAGCAGCCATTGCTTTAGGATATTTGCGCTCACCCCAAGCCATTGCCCCTTTAATCGAAGCCGTGCAGGATCAACGGCGGCAAATTTTTTGGCAGGCGGCTTCGGCTCTGAGTTGGATTGGCAGTGTCGATGCGATTAATGCCTTAATCCGTTTGTTGCGTCATACATCGGTCAATGTCCAAGCCGCAGCGGCCAAGTCTTTGGGGCGAGCCAGTTTGCCAGCGGTGTCGCCTTTGGTCGATGCCCTCAAAAATAGTGATGATTTAGTCAAAGTCCATGCGGCCCATTCCTTGGGTCAGATTAATTCGCCCTTAGCTGTGAGTAGTTTGATTGAGGCATTACGCAGCCCCAGTCGGTCAGTGCGATTTGAAGCGGCTTGGGCTTTGGGGCAAATTCGTTCGCCTTTAGCAGCAACCGCTTTGGCTCAGGCTTTAACCGACAGTGATATGAATGTGCAATCCCAAGCAGTGCAGTCTTTAAAAAATATTGGTGTGCCTGCTTTACCAGCAATTGCACGGATGCTAGAGGCTAGTTCAAGTCATACCCGCAGCATGGCAGCACGCACCTTGGGACAAATGGGTATGGAAGAGGTAATTCCTTTATTATCTAAAGTATTGTATGAAGATGAGTTTTCCTATGTGCGTAGTGATGCCGCCATCGCTTTAGGGGAAATTGGCAGTTATGAGGCGGTGTTTTATTTATCCCAAGCCCTCAAAGATCCCGATCGGGCAGTGCGTAAGGCGGCATGGCGTGCTTTGCATAATGTCAATTCCCCAGAGGCGCGGGCTGTGATTCAAGCTGAAAAACAACTCTCAGTAATTCCGCAGTATACTATGCATGATCCGAAGGGTGCAGTGAATGATGATGACTTTACGGTGCTTCAGAGCGATGAATAAATGGCATCGGTTCGCATGGTTAATGATATTGGGTGCTATTTTGGGGAATGCTCTGGTTAGGCTTGCCC
Organism: Pseudanabaena sp. ELA607; assembly: GCA_037130765.1. Classification (GTDB taxonomy): domain Bacteria; phylum Cyanobacteriota; class Cyanobacteriia; order Pseudanabaenales; family Pseudanabaenaceae; genus JBAXSK01. Next base: position 1,006 of record JBAXSK010000234.1, on the reverse strand, counting down.
CAGCCACAAGTCAGCCCCAAGCCGAAATTAAAGCCGCAACTGAGAGAACAGCGCAGACAGCCGAACCACGCTTTGAGTCTAAGTTTTCACGTCATTTGCGCCAAAATTTTGCCGCCACTAAAGCCACGGGATGTTTTATCCTCTTCGACCTGAAACAGCAGCGATATATTCGTTACAATCGCGAACATTGTCAGCAGCGGTTTATTCCTGCTTCCACATTTAAGATTTTCAATTCTTTAGTGGCATTAGAAACCGGCGTGATTGCCAATGAGAATGTGGTGATGCAGTGGGATGGCATCCAGCGCGAATTTCCTTTATGGAATCAAGATCAGACCTTACGCACCGCTTTTAGTCGTTCCGTTGTGTGGTTCTATCAAGAATTAGCGCGGCGGATTGGTTACCCACGGATGCAGCAATATATCGATGCCGTTGGTTATGGCAATGGTGATATATCTGGCGGTATTGACACCTTTTGGTTAAAGGGAAAGTTACGCATTACGCCAGAGGAACAAATTCAGTTTTTGATGCGGTTATATCGCGAAGAATTGCCGTTTTCAGTGAATGTGATGCGCACGGTCAAAGATGTGATGCTGATTGAGCAAACCCCTAGTTATACTTTGTGGGGTAAAACAGGCTGGGGGCGCAATACAGATGGCATTGAGAATGTGGGTTGGTATGTGGGTTATCTCGAAAAAGGCGATGCCGTCTATTTTTATGCCTTGAATTTAACAACTCAGGAAAAATCGTTTGATATGATTCCTATTCGCAAAAAGATTCTATATGATGCCTTGCGTGATTTGTCTTTGATGTAGATTTATTTCAGAAGTCACAGGTATTGGATGAGTAAACAACTATTAACCGAAGACTAAATCAGAATCTCTGCAAAACAGCGCATAGCTCTAATAAATTATGGCGTAGTATCTATTCCAAAATATTGGAATGAACCACAATTCTTCCAGTAATTTATGATCATAAAATCTTGGTACCGCGATTAATTTCAACATTA
>JBAXSK010000233.1:0-6425 GCA_037130765.1 Pseudanabaena sp. ELA607 | reverse complement strand
AAGGTATTTATCAAATCTTTGACTAGCAGCGTAATCAGCATATATATTTGACTAGCCAGCTTTGACTAAACAGTGTGAAATCAGCTTTAGTTCAAATCAGCTTAACTTGATTACGTTTTACTAAATTGATTTTCACCCGCAAAATTGTTTTGGCAAAACCTGATCACAATCATACAGCAATTCTCATGGTGGTAAGTTACAGGCAAGGGGCTTAAGCCCCTTGTTCAGTAAGCTTAGATAAAACCATGTGTGCCTTACTAGACTGAAAACCGGTATAAGTTCAATCACTTTATAAAAAATCAAAAATTTATGTTTCAGCAATCCAATCTGGGTCTTAACCTCAGTAATTTAGTCAATAAATTTGCGTTGCCCCATCACTCTCGGCAAAGAACCTTAATTAGCACATCTATTACAACCGCTAGCTTATTAACCTTAGCCGCCCTGCTCAACCCCTTAGCTGCCGTTGCCAAACCCGATACTAAACTCCCGAATTCTACACCAGAAGTAGAACCTTGGGTGTCTCAGGTGCGTTCCGTTTCAGAACTGACTGATGTGCGTACCACCGACTGGGCCTATGGCGCATTGGATACTCTAGTCAATCGCTATCAATGTATTAACGGATTTCCTGACAGAACTTTTCGCGGACAGCAAACCCTGACCCGTTATGAATTTGCCGCTGCTTTAAATCAGTGTTTAGATAAACTAAATACTATGATTGCCCAAGGTCAAGGGGAGCGGGTCAGTGTCTCTGATTTAACTAGTTTGCAGCGTTTACAAGCTGAATATAGTAATGAGTTGAGTCAACTAGTGGGGCGGGTTAATGCTTTTGAAGATAAAATCAACCGCATTGAAGCCCAGCAATTTTCCACCACCACCAAGCTCAGCGGCGAAGCAATTATCTCCACCAGCGGCGTAATTTCTAGGGGTAAAGACCCGCTGACTTCTCCCTTCGGTACAGGTTCAGCCAGCCAAAATGTGGTGATGCAGAATCGAGTGCGTTTAACCCTAGATACGAGTTTCTCTGGTCGGGATCAACTGCGGACTAGGCTCCAGATGGGCAATGGACAGCCCCTATTAACTACGGGCAATTTACCCAGTGGCGCTAATGCCCTCGCTAGTAATGACGGTCGCTTAGGATTTGATGACTCCAGTTTAGCCACTAACAACAATTCCGTTTTCTTGGATACGTTGTTCTATCGCTTTCCAATTTATCGGGTGGCTCAGGTAACAGTGTTCGCTAATGGTGGCAATCACTTCAACTATGCCGACACCCTCAATCCCTATTTTGATGATCAGGGCGGGGGGGCAGGGGCATTATCCCGCTTTGGCGAACGCAACCCCTTATATAACATCAACGGCAATGGTGCAGGTTTCGGGGTTAATTTCCAATTGAATAACAACTTCAAATTTGATTTTGGTTATTTAGCCAATCAAGCCGCTAATTCCACCCAAGGACTGACGGGAGGCAATAGCTCTGCCTTGGCTCAAGTGATCTTCCAACCCGCAGACAACTTTAAACTGGGTCTAACCTATGTTTCAGCCTATAACGGAACTACTGCGGGTCAGAATGGATTTCGCTATGGCGGCGCAGGTCAAGCCACGGGATCATTTCAGTCTAATTTAATTGCTGGCTCTAATTTATCAGCGGGTAATAATCTGCCAGCCACGCCAGTCAGCAGTAATTCCTATGGTGTTTCAGCCTTCTATCAGGTCAATCCTAGCTTAGCTTTGGGCGGTTGGGCTGGTTATACCACCGCACGACTATTTTCCCTCGGCGATACGGAAGCTTGGAACTATGCCCTAACTTTCGCATTCCCTAATGCTTTTAAGGAAGGTAATTTGCTCGGCATTGTAGCAGGCATTGAGCCAACTTTAAAGGGAGTGAGGACTTATAGCGGTGCGAATATTCCCATTACCAATAATAGTGATGTGTGGCATTTGGAAGGATTTTACCGGATGAATCTGACGAAGAACATCAGTATTACTCCGGGACTGATTTGGCTGTTGAATCCTAATCAGGCATCTAGTAATGGTAGTTTAGTGATTGGTACAATCCGCACTACATTTACATTCTAGCCATTAAAACAATTAGCTCAGCATTTTACATATTTGGTAATGCTGAGCTTGACTATGAATTTGATCATGGTTTACATCAACTATAGGTTTTTAATTCTGTTTAATTATATTCAATAAAGAACGTAATTCCGTCATTTCATGAATAGAAGATGACACATTTTCGGTTTTGGTTGGGGGTAATCCCTCATGACTGGGACTGCTACTCACCCTCATCACCCGATCACGAATTTGCCCTAGATGATTATTGGTGTGAACCGGCAATCTTGGTGGTAAAGAATCCAAATTAGGAAAATTATGCAAAACGTCACAGGGACAAGGCTTAGGTTGTCGCGCTCCTAAGCTTAAGCAGGCTACTAAGCAGTTACAACGGGCACAGGGTAGAATTTCCCATTCGTTACTTAGTAACTGCTCAATGGTTTCATGGGTATGGTGCAAATGCACTTGGCTAATCAGAGATGGCTGGGTGATTTCTTGCCAAAGTTGTTCAAAGGCACTAGAAAAATTGCCCCCTACCACGGTGGAGCGTTGCTGCATTAGCCTGTTTTGGCCAGGTACATCTAGACCTTGCCCTAATTGCAGCCACTGAGCGATATATTGCTTAACTGATTTAGAAGAAGCCATAGTTTTAAGGAGAATTTGCTGCGAATAAAATCTGAACCAAACAAGGGATTGCAGCTATTGTGACGAGGAATTAAATTCTTTACTGCGAAGATTTAGCGTCGATGTAACGGTTGCATTGTATAGAAGCTATATTCTCACTATAAATCCTAAACTGCTTAACAAATATGGATAAATCCTGTGTTTTATTTGCGGCTATTTATCCAAGTTAAATTTCAGTTACTCCGATTTTATCTCATAAAAATATCCCATTCCTTGGTGATAAACTAAGAAATGGGACTATTTAATCAATTAAAAGCGTAATTAAATCTTGCAGTTATTGCCTCAAAGGGCACATGAGATAAACGGCAACAGACAACTAATTACTCGCCAGCTTGTTCGCCAGCAGTAACTAAACCGCCACCGAACTCTTCGCCATAGCCTTCTTCACCATGTTCTTGGATGTCCATACCTTGTTGTTCTTGGTTTTCGGTTGGTCGTAACGGTACACCAATTAACTTCAGCAACCATAAAATAGCCAAAGTACCCACAATAGAAACAACGTAGGTTACACCAATAGCAGCTAACTGGATACCGACCTGTTGAGGATTTCCAGCCAGCAAACCATTTTTACCAGCAGCATTAACCGCAGTGGTCGCAAAAATACCGGTCAAAACTGCGCCAACCGTACCACCGACCCCGTGAACAGGGAATGTGTCTAAGCTGTCATCAATACGCAATTTTTGCTTGAGGCTGATGGCGAAGAAACAGCAAGTCGCTGTAATCAAACCCATCAAAATTGCAGCGGTTGGGGTAACGAAACCAGCTCCAGGGGTAATACCCACCAAACCAGCTACAGCACCGGAAGCGGCACCTACGGCAGTTGGCTTACCACGCAATACTTTTTCTAAAATCAACCATATCACCATACCCGCTGCCGCAGAGGTATTTGTGGCGACAAAAGCGGTGGTAGCTACACTCGTTGCTAAAGCACCAGAAGTACCAGGGGCCGCACTTAAAGCACTACCAGCATTAAAACCAAACCAACCAAACCACAAGATACCAGCCCCTAGAAGGATAAATGGCACATTATGGGGAGCGGCAACCCTATCAGGATAGGACTTACGGGGCCCAAGGAACATCGCCGCGGTCAAAGCCGAAACACCGGAGGCAATGTGTACCACCGTACCACCGGCAAAGTCTAAAGCACCTAAACCACCTACTAGCCCAAAAAAGCCGCCCTTCGCCCAAACCATGTGAGCCATAGGGCTATAAATGAAGGTAGACCACAACACCACAAACAATGAATAAGCCGTAAAGCTAGTTCTTTCGACAATTGCCCCAGAAATCAAAGCCGGGGTAATAATGGCAAACATTGCCTGATAGATCATGAAAACCTGATGCGGAATAGTTGCCGCATAGGAATCTAAGGCTGCTGCTGCTGGATCAGATAATTCTGGCATTGCCTTCAAATAGCCAGAGGTTTCTAAACCAACTTTATTTAAGCCAAACCAGTCAAAGCTACCAATGAAAGGGTTGCCGGGATCAAAGGCAAGGCTATAACCCCACAAAACCCAAGCCACCCCAACAATACCCATGAGCAAAAAGCTCATCATCAAGGTATTGAGGATATTGCGCTTGGCCACAAACCCACCGTAGAAAAATGCTAGCCCAGGGGTCATAAACAACACCAGTGCCGAACAAATCAGCATATAGGCTGTATCTGCTGAAACTTGGGCATTTTTTACAGCATCGCTAACCGATTGCAAAGTTGGGGCATCGGCAGCAAAACTAGGTGCTACCCACAAAACCAACACTAGCAAACTAGCGAGTAATCCGACTTTTAAAAACTTATCCAACACTTTCCCTTGGCCTCTCCATCTTTGGTTCAGGAATCTCCCACAAAATTGGAACAATTTTAGAGTCTTTGATTTGTATTATTCATTACAAACCATCGATTACTATCTATCACCCGACTACCAACTCACAACTATTTCAGGTGTTTCACTTTAGGTTACTTAAGCCAAGGGCATTGCTTTTGGGTTAGCTAGAGCCACAAACCAAGACGCACTTGATCAATTCCTGAATCTTCAGGTTTACGTCAAGATGACTAGACATAGTTAGCTGGGATCATGATGAATTTGCAAGATTGACCTGTAAGATTGAGGGGAGGGTGCGCTTGCCACCTAGACTGCCTAGCCAGTCAGTTTTCAGGAAAGTTATCAAAAAAATTATCGTTAAGGAATAGCTCCAGTGACTAAAGGTACACTAATCACGACGATCACCGCCCGGGAAATCTTAGATTCTCGGGGCAGACCGACTATCGAAGCAGAAGTACGTCTAGCCAATGGCGTAGTTGGTTTAGCCCAAGTGCCGAGCGGTGCATCAACGGGTAGCTTTGAAGCCCATGAACTCCGTGATGGTGATAAGTCCCGTTACGGTGGTAAGGGCGTATTAGTGGCTGTACGCAATGTGCATGAAAAGCTCTTACCTGAATTAAAAGGGGTAGATGCTCTAAATCAAGAATTAGTGGATCGGTTGATGATCCAGCGGGATGGTTCGGCGAATAAGTCCAATATTGGTGCTAATGCTATTTTGGCAGTGTCTTTGGCCACAGCTAAGGCAGCGGCTCAGGCTTTAGATTTGCCGTTATATCGCTATTTAGGTGGACCTTTATCTAATGTTTTGCCCGTGCCTTTGATGAATGTCCTCAATGGTGGGGCCCACGCTGACAACAACGTGGATATTCAAGAATTTATGATTGTGCCGGTGGGTGCGCCAACTTTTGCTGAGGCTTTGCGCTATGGAGCCGAGATATTTGCAGCCCTGAGTAAAGTTTTGCATGACAAGGGTTTATCAACTTCGGTGGGTGATGAAGGTGGTTTTGCACCAAACCTAGAGTCTAACCAAGCCGCGTTAGAGTTGTTGACGGATGCGATCACTATGGCTGGTTACAAGCCCGGTGAACAGGTGGCTTTGGCTTTGGATGTGGCTTCTAATGAGTTATATCAAAGCGGTAATTACCTCATTGATGGTAAAACCCTTGCCCCTGCGGAGTTTATTGCTTACTATCAAGATTTGGTGAGCAAATATCCCATTGTTTCCATTGAAGATGGTTTGCAAGAAGAAGATTGGAGTAATTGGAAAGCTTTAACCGATACTCTGACCAATACCCAATTGGTGGGCGATGATTTGTTTGTGACGAATAAAGTCCGTCTCCAGCGCGGTATTGACTCTGGTTGTGCCAGTGCCATTCTCATTAAATTAAATCAGATTGGTTCTTTGACTGAAACCCTAGAAGCAATTGCCACTGGGGATCGTAATGGTTACCGCTCAGTGATTAGTCATCGTTCCGGCGAAACGGAAGATACCACCATTGCTGATTTGGCCGTCGCCACCCGTGCTGGACAAATTAAGACTGGTTCTTTATGTCGTAGCGAGCGGGTCGCCAAATATAACCGTCTGTTGCGCATCGAAGCAGAGTTGGGCAAGCAGGCAGTGTATGCCGGTAAAGTGGGTTTAGGACCAGGGCGTTAGGCTGGTGCTTGAATTTATCTAGTTAAATTATCCCCCTATTCCATTAGATTAAACTCTATGCTTAGCTTTTTTATTTAGCTTGGTCAAGGCAACGGTTTAATATTGTAATAGGGGGATTTGGTTTTGATGATTTTAGGTTTACCAACACAAGCTATCACTGTTCCAGAATTGCTCAGAAATTATCATCATAAATTATTTTATGGAGAAGCTTAATT
>JBAXSK010000232.1:0-6542 GCA_037130765.1 Pseudanabaena sp. ELA607 | reverse complement strand
GAGGGGCTAGGGGTGAGGGTCTTATAACCTTCTGCGTAACATGAGTTAATTAGAATCGTGATTAACGATAGGGATTTTGGTGGCGAATTCTTGTGCCAGACCAGAAGAGTTTTTCCCGCAGAGTACCATAATAGGAATAGTTCTCATTCAAAATCACAAATTGAGCTTCACAATTTGCCATAGAAATCTCTAATTTTTGACCAGTTAATAAAGATGTGGCTAAAACTCCATCCGTCCAGACTTTGATAGAATCATCAGTTTCGAGCAGAGGCCAAATATTTACCGTTAGTTTGGGAGGTAGCACAATGGCACGGCTCGATAAACTCAGCGGACAAATTGGCGTAATCACCATCGCCAACATCCCCGGATGCAACATGGGCCCATTTGCCGCAATGGTATAGGAAGTGGAACCGGTTGGCGTGGCCACTAATAAGCCATCACCATGATATTGATCCACTACTTCGCCATCGATTTCTACCTCTAGGGTTACCGACACCATGCGATCCAGAGATGCGGGCTTAACACACATCTCATTTAAACAAAGGAATGGAATATGGTGATGATGTTGAGTTTCACTTTGTGTCGAAAGATGCTCTAAATCCGGTTGATTCTCTCCATCCAGAGCTTGACTAGAGCGATAGGGCACATCAATTACCTGTGCTTGTAACATCATGCGTTTCTCAATCGCAAAGCGGTCAGTTTGTAACCGTTCCCAAATTAGGGCAATATCGCTGTAGGTATCAGCACTATGGGTCAAAAATCCCAGATGACCACCGGTATTAATCGCTAAAATTGGCACATTGTAAGGGGCTAAATAACGGGCCGCACCTAGAGTCGAGCCATCACCACCCAACACCAGAGCTAGATCAATTTTTTGGTCTTGCCAATGGGAGAGCATAGCCGGATAGGGATTATCATAGGCTCCGGTGGCTCCGGTTAAGACTTCTGCCCCAAGGTTGCGTAATGAGACCGTACAACGTTGGGCCCATTCGGCACTAATCGCACTGCCAGCACGATACACTACTAAAATTCGTTGCAGGTTCACAGTATTTAACCCTAAAGTGATTTAGCTGTAGGTCCATTGCCTGAATTGATTATCTAATTATTTGTGCTTCAGATCGGTTCTATGCCAAATGGGTTTCATGCAGAAGTGTTGAACTGAGAGATTACCTGTTTAACCTCATCTAATGTAAGCTCTAATGATTGGGCGATCTGTTCGGCATCAAGTCCTAATTTAGCTAAATTGACTACTACTTCAAGTTTAGCTTTCTTTCGGACATTCTCTAAAGCACTCACGCTCTCTTTTCCTATTAAATCGGCATCTATCCGAGCAGTGTCTAAACTGGGTGACTGAGAACTAGTTGGACAAAGGTTAATACTTCCAATTGGATTACCTTGTAATATAAATGCGGAATTAGTTATAACGTTACGTTCTATAGTTGAACGGAAGTTTGATTTATTAATATCCTGTCCTAACGCCTCAGAAAGCTTCTGCCAAAGCTCATAGGCTTCATCTCTAATGTGACCTTCAGTACAGTTATATTCTTTAGCGATTTGTGCGTACTTTTGGTTTTGTAACACTCCCTGTAGGATTGACATTTGTAGGCTATCTAAGTGTTGTCCTGTTTGTGCAAACAATAGATCGTCAACGTATTTCAACACTTCTTGGAAACCCATGACTAAAAAAAGGTGAGATTTTCCGATATTATCCTACACTTTCCGCCTTGTGTAAAGAGTCTTCATAAATTTACCGACTATATCCGACTAGTTCCGTCTTTAACTCTTCAGATCTGTTTGAAATACTTGCTTGCACAGTAAACGCTACGGTAAACCTATGGCAAAGCTAATAAATTGCATTGAGTGTAATGGAATGGTCAGTTCTTCTGCAAAGGAATGTCCCTCATGCGGAACAAAGCACTTTAAAGGAGTAAACTGTGCTTTGTGTAATGAGATACTAAAGTTCTCAGAAGCTCACGTCATCTCTGGAGAGTATCCAGTTCATTCATACTGTTGCTCCAAAGAAAAGCGACATATTCCCGAAGATGGTCGTGTCAGTTCAAAAATAAGTTGCCCCACTTGTAAAAACAATTTTCCTATCAAGTTTGTCCCTTGGATAGAAATGGGCAGGCCAGGTAAACAGTGTAGCAGAGTCGAGGCAGGAGTTAAAAATGATGACAATACTTTAAAATTTGATTGGAGATTCTTTTCACAGTATGAACGAACAGCAACAGGTGAACGCCGTAGCCCTGTAGTTTCGGATTCAGATAGCTGTTCCATACGTCATAGATTTTCCTCTGGCATAAATATATATAGACTTGGTGATGAGTTTTGGCATGATTGGCGCAATGGTGCTCTGAGGGTTTTTACTAAAGACAATCCAGAGTATGGATACTACGTGCCGTTTCGAGGTGAATATGGACCTGAACTTGATCTTACTTGCCCTAAGTGTGGTAACGATCATCTAGAAATGAGGTTTGCTCGAGAAGATGATCCTTACGCCAGTTGTTATATTTGTCTCTGTCGTTTAGACAAAAAAAATGCCCTCACTGTTACCACTGGATTAGGCCCAGTGTGGATTCATAAAGGAGAATGCCATACAGCCTATAATGTAGGAGTTGCTGTCCACAAAAGAGCCATCCTAGAATATCAGCCAAGGGAATATAAGCTCAAGCAAGAAAAGTTTTATGGACAACTGAAAAAATTTCGATTCCTTATTTTGATAATTGTTTTGATTATTGTGGGTTCATTTTTAATGAATGTATTTCATTCTCCGCTGGGTTTTGGCTGCTGGCTTGCTGCGATTATCGTGTGGTTTTATTCTCTTGGCGTGCATGATGGGGCGTGGTGAAGTGAATCAAGCAAAGAGTAGCATCAAGATCATCCTAGCTTGCCTTGGCATTGCATCTTAACCTTGAAGTTATAGTTCATCAAATTAAGAATGGGACGGCTTGAAGGCAACAAATAACATCACCACCCGCCTGCTGGTGGTAGTCAAGTGCTTTTAATGTACCATAATTATTTGAAATAACTATATTTGCCAGATTAAACATTCCCAATACCACAGTTTGCTCAATTTCTTGGTTAAGCGACTCTCAGGCTTGATTGCCGATACCTATGGTCAAACTAAACCTGCTTTAGATCTTTTATTCAAAGGCTTGCCTGCTCTTCCTTATACCTGTTTTTAATTCATCGAACTCACGTTGGTTAACCTTCTAGCAGGCTTGATTACCTATACCTATCGTCAAACTAAACCTGCTTTGGATCTTTCCTTCAAAGGCTTACACCCTCTTCCTTCTTCCTCCTTTTAATCTGGCGAACTCACGTTAATAAAGGCAATAAACAGTGGATTTAGCTTGCTATGGATGTTGAAACCCGCGAAATTATTGGGGTTCATATCGGTGATCGCTCCGAACAAGGAACCAAAAAACTTTGGGATGCTTTGCCAAGTGGGTACCGTCAATGTGCGGTTGCTTACACAGATTTTTGGCGGGCTTACGCTCTTGTATTCCCTTCACCGCGTTACAAGGCTGTTGACAAAAACTCTGGTAAAACCAATTATATTGAGCGGTTTAACTGTACCATACGCCAACATATTTCCCGCTTAGTTCGTAAAACTCTATCCTTCTCTAAAAAACTAGAAAATCATATTGGTGCTATCTGGTTCTTTATTCATCACTACAACTCATCCTTACTTGTTTAGCACTACCAAATCATCCACAAGAATTTCTAAGTTTAAGGATTGCAGGAATAGCCGATCACCCATGCTATATGCCGCAAACAACCATTTTTGATCTGCGTAGCGCTGAAATACTTCCACTATGGGCTGTTCCGCTTGGACTAACACGTATTCTTGCAAACTGGGGAGTTGGCGATATTACGAAAATTTAAAGCCACGATCATAAGCTTCTGTTGATGGCGACAGCACTTCAATAATCAGACAAGGAGATAAGACAAACAGTGGGTCACGATCATTCTCGTTACAGGTCACCACGACATCGGGATAAAAATATTTGCGCTCTGGCTCAACTTACACCTTAACGCCAGTGGCAAAAAACTTCACATTAGCGATTGCTTAGAGCATTATCTAATGTTTTAAAAAAATTTAAGGCGACTCGATTATGGTTTCTCGTAGTAACAGCGCCATAGCAATAATTTCGCCGTTGACATATTCATGACGAGTTTTTTGGGTGGCTTCCCAAGTCAAGCATTTACTCCATAATTATTTTATAAACAACTTAATCCCCTTAAGCAATCTGACAATAATCTGATAAATAAATAATAATATATTCGTATTTGAGTTGGTCAAAGACTGACTAAGAAAAAATACTTAGTTGGCAGATTATTTTGTCGCGATAAAAACTTCAAAATGTTTTAAGATATTGTCTTAAGATAGGTAACAATTAATAAGTAAGCCTTGATTCACATCATTTAGGAGATACATCAGATATGGCTTTAGTACCCATGCGATTGCTGCTCGATCACGCGGCAGAAAACGGCTACGGGATCCCTGCCTTTAACGTCAACAACATGGAGCAAATCCAGTCGATCATGAAGGCTGCTGTTGAAACCGACAGCCCAGTGATTCTGCAAGCTTCGCGTGGTGCTCGTAACTATGCTGGCGAAAACTTCCTGCGCCACTTAGTATTAGCAGCGGTCGAAACCTACCCCAATATTCCCATCGTGATGCACCAAGATCACGGCAACGAACCCGCCACCTGTTATTCTGCCATCAAAAATGGCTTTACCAGCGTGATGATGGACGGTTCTTTGGAAGCCGATGCTAAGACCCCCGCGAGCTATGAATATAACGTTGCTGTCACCAGCGAAGTAGTGAAAGTAGCCCATGCCATCGGTGCTAGTGTAGAAGGCGAATTAGGTTGCTTAGGCTCCCTCGAAACTGGTAAGGGTGAAGCTGAAGACGGCCACGGCTTTGAAGGTGCTTTAGATCATTCTCAGTTGTTGACCGATCCCGATGAAGCCGCTGATTTCGTCGAGCGCACCCAAGTTGATGCCTTGGCTGTAGCTATTGGTACAAGCCACGGTGCTTATAAGTTTACCCGCAAGCCCACCGGTGAAATTTTGGCTATTAGCCGCATCGAAGAAATTCACCGCCGTTTGCCTAACACCCACTTGGTCATGCACGGTTCTTCTTCTGTACCCGAAGATTTGTTGGCTTTGATCAACCAATACGGCGGCACGATCCCCGAAACCTACGGCGTACCTGTCGAAGAAATCCAAAAGGGTATCAAGAGCGGTGTGCGTAAGGTCAACATCGACACTGACAACCGTTTAGCAATCACCGCCGCTGTCCGTGAAGCCCTTGCCACCAACACCAAGGAATTTGACCCCCGCCACTTCCTAAAGCCCTCCATCAAGTACATGCAAAAAGTTTGTGCTGATCGCTTCATCCAATTTGGTAGCGCTGGTCAAGCCATTAAGATCAAGCAAGCTAGCGTTGAAACCTACGCTGTGAAGTATACCAAGGGTGAATTAACTCAAGTTGCCGTTGCTGCTGCTGCTGTCTAGTTTGTACCAAGAGCAAATAATCAGCTAGATCATCTAGTGAAAATTTATAGCTAAATTTCAGGGCATCAAAGATGTTAGGTTAGGGGCAAAACTTGGGGTAAAGCGAATCTAGTTGCATTAAATTATTTCAACTAAAATTTGATTACTGCCAATGATTGCCGATTCATCAGCTTTGATGTGCCATCTTCATCATGAATCAGGGTAGAAATCACCCTAAAATAGTGGTAGTCGGTTTCATAAACCTGCTGCCTCTATTTTTTTGGCATTTTTTGCAGTAAGTTCAGATCACGGCGATTAGATTACCGTAACCCTATGACTATCAATGCGTTAGCTTCTTCGCACACTCTAGTACCAGTAAAACCCACAAAACCTAAGTTATTGGTAGTAGATGATGAACCGGACAACCGTGAACTGCTGTACCGCACTTTCCGCCGTGATTTCCAAGTGTTCCAAGCTGAAAGTGGTTGTGAAGCTTTAGCGGTACTGCGGCGAGAAGGAGAAGTTGCTGTGATTATCTCGGATCAAAGAATGCCAGAGATGAAGGGAACAGAATTTTTACGGCAAACCGTGCCTGTATTCCCTGATACGATGCGGATGATTTTAACGGGGTTTACGGATGTAGAAGACTTAATTGATGCGATTAATTCTGGTCAAGTATGCCAATATTTGACTAAGCCTTGGGAACCAGAACAGCTTAAAGAAGTAGTCCTCAAAGCTTCAGGAACCTATGCTTTACAAAAACAACGCCTGACGGAATTACGTCGTTCTCAACTCCAAAAGCAATTACAAAGTAAATTTATTGAAGTTTCCCAGCGGTCGGCGGACTGGGCGGCCGCTTTGCAAACTATTGTGGAATCTTTTAGCAGTAGTTTTAATGGGGATTTTTGTGATTTCATCATCATTGATGAAGGTGAAATTCATGATGTATCGGGTAGTTTTAGCCGTAATGGTAGATCTTTTGGCTATGCCATGACGGAAATTCCCCTAGTAGCCAAGGCGATTGAACTGAAGTCCAG
>JBAXSK010000231.1:0-6565 GCA_037130765.1 Pseudanabaena sp. ELA607 | reverse complement strand
GTCAAAGCGTGGGTCAAGCCACCTTAACCCGCTTCTACAGCTTGCATACCTTTGTTTTGCCTTGGTTGATTGCCGTATTCATGTTGGCTCACTTCTTGATGATCCGCAAACAAGGTATTTCTGGTCCTTTGTAATCGCCACTGGATTAACCAACATTAATTCAATTAATTCAGATGATGAACCAATGGTGATCAATTCCTGATATTTGATTAGTCTGATTTCATGGGACTAAATTTATAATCGGAGTGGTCACCCAAAAGCGCAAAATAGTAAAAAAACTATGTCTAAAATTCAAAAACTGCCTGATTTAAACGATCCCGTATTGCGGGAAAAACTGGCTAAGGGGATGGGTCATAACTATTATGGCGAACCCGCATGGCCTAATGACTTGCTCTATATTTTCCCCGTGGTAATCGCGGGCACGATCGCCATTTTGGCTGGTTTAGCCGTAGTTGATCCCGCTTTGGTGGGCGAGCCTGCTAATCCTTTCGCCACCCCCCTCGAAATTTTGCCCGAATGGTATTTATACCCCGCCTTCCAAATTTTGCGGGTTGTCCCTAACAAGTTATTGGGCGTATTGCTGCAATCGGCGATTCCCTTGGGCTTGATCTTGATTCCTTTCATCGAAAACGTGAACAAGTTTCAAAACCCATTCCGTCGTCCTGTAGCTACGGCAATGTTCTTGTTTGGCACTGCTTTCACCATTTATTTGGGTGTCGGTGCGACTTTGCCCATTGACAAGTCTTTGACCTTAGGCTTGTTCTAATTCCTAGGACTAAATCGCTAAATATTAGCTAATTTTCTGTAATACCCCTGATTTACTGGCTACGGCCAAATAAATCAGGGGTATTTGCTTTGGGATCATTAATCTTCAATTCTCTGAATAGTTAACCAAAAATCTAGGGAAACAGTGATCAAAGTGACACTTTTGTAGATCCCAAAAGCAGTTACACTCGATCAAGTATTCAATTGTCACAAGCAAAGTAAACACTGATGGGACGGGCAAAAAAAGTTGTTCTCGCTTATTCTGGCGGCGTAGATACCTCGGTATGTATCCCTTACTTAATGAACGAGTGGGGCGTAGAAGAGGTGATCACCCTCGCGGCTGATCTGGGTCAAGGGGACGAGTTGGAGCCAATTCGCCAAAAAGCTTTGACATCAGGGGCAAGCGTTTCTTTGGTGCAAGATGTCACTAAAGAGTTTGTTACGGATTATGCTTTTCCGGCAATTAAGGCTAATGCACTGTATGAAAGCCGTTATCCTCTGACTACAGCGTTGGCTCGTCCTTTAATTGCCAAGATTTTAGTCGAAGCCGCTCAAGAGTATGGTGCTGATGCTGTAGCCCACGGTTGTACCGGCAAAGGCAATGACCAGGTGCGGTTTGATGTGTCCATTGGGGCGCTCAATCCCCATATCAAGGTTTTGGCTCCCGCCCGGGAATGGGGTATGAGCCGCGAAGAAACTATTTCCTATGGCGAACGGTTTGGTATTCCTGCGCCGGTGAAAAAATCCTCGGCTTATAGCATTGACCGGAATTTATTTGGGCGGAGCATTGAAGCTGGCCCCCTAGAAGATGCTTGGAATGAGCCTTTAGAAGAAATCTATCTCATGACCAAGGCGATCGCGGCAACTCCCGACGAACCCACCTATACCGAAATCACCTTTGAGAAGGGGATTCCCGTTGCCATCGATGGTGAAGCTTTAGATCCTGTAGCATTGATCACCAAGCTCAACGAGATTGCTGGCGGCAATGGTTACGGTCGCATTGACATGGTAGAAAACCGCTTGGTGGGAATCAAGTCCCGGGAAATCTATGAAGCCCCTGCCATGCTGGTATTGATTCATGCCCACCGCGACCTCGAAAGCCTCACCTTACCAGCGGATCTGTCCCATTACAAAAAGTCGATGGAAGACACCTATGCTGGCATGATCTACAACGGTTTATGGTACAGCCCCCTCAAAGCTGCCCTTGATGCTTTCATTGACAGCAGCCAAGAGCGGGTTTCTGGCACGGTACGGGTGAAATTCTTCAAGGGTAACGCGAGCATTGTGGGGCGCAAGTCTAGCAATTCCCTATATGACGAAGAATTGGCCACCTACACCAGCGCGGATCAGTTCGACCACAAAGCCGCCGAAGGATTTATTTACGTTTGGGGCTTGCCTACCCGCGTCTGGTCGCAGAAAGTGCGTGGTTAAACAATTCAGCCTGTAATGGGTTTAATCTAAAGTTAATCTGAACAATTTGGTCTGAGCCATGTAGCAAAATCTGCGACATTGGTTTAGACCATTTTTATTAAGCAGGATTTGATTAAGCATGAGATTAGTGCAAGCATTCAGCAGCACAATGTCAGAGAAAATCGTCAGTTAATAATTTTTTGTCATAATTTATCAACTGTAATAATTGCTGGTTAATGGCGACGCATTTAAGGGGGGAGTACGGTTAGTTATGTAAAGGATTGATGATGATTGATAGCTTTTGCAATCTAGATAAATTGCCAATTATGGGCATAAATCAGCGATTTTGCATGATTTTTAGGCTTGGAATACCTATAAGCTAGATGGTTAGTTTGCCTATTCCAACCATGATATCCAACTAGCAGAAAGCTGCAAAAACGTATCACTCAGGTCAGATTTTGTCGGTAAATGATCGTACAAAGTATCTAGTTATGACTTTAACAGGTAGCCCCAAAGAAGACAAATTAGGATTTTTAAGGTAGAATCTGACAAGATAGTTTTGTTGTTTCTAACCGAGGCATAGTTAGTGATGTGGCAAATTTAACGATGTTGATGGTTACATCAGCTACTAAGTTAAGCTAACAAGCTGTCAAAACTAACAGTTATAGCATCTCTAATAGCAGGTAATTATCATCGTCTTTAGCTTGATTTAATGACCTAATTCAATGGGTTGATTTGATTGTGTTTATCGAGTTGGCTTTAGGTTAAGCCATAAAATTTGATCAAATTTGATCAATGATCCAACAGCACACAGCAACAGATTCACGCTAATTAGATCTATGATTTATCGGTGAATTTTGAGGATAGCAGGTTGTGGCAACATAAACTAACACCAATCAGCACTGTCGTCAACTTAATAATTAATCAATTCCATTTAGGTATGATTTAGGTCTGATTAATCATGTAGTTGCCATTCTCAAAATAAGTAATCTTTAAAAATGTGCTTTAAGATGTAGTTTTTTAGTTTTGAGTGATCAGCCTGACATCAGCAACGATACAAAACTCATCCACTCAAAATCCCTATCCTCATCACAATTTAGCTTATTTATTTAGTTATTTATTAGCTACTTAATTTAGAAATTATTTAAGAAATCATTTACAAGTTTTATTCAATAGTCCAACCTAAGTAGTCAACGTAAAATCAACGTAAAAGGTGACCATGAGCCAGATAGGATTTGGTGAATCTGCAACCCCTAACACACCTCTCCATGCAGATCCAACCGCAACTTCTGATCCCCATCGTCCTTGGGCTAACTCAGTCCATGAGTCTTTAGAGTCTGGTGATTTAGGCTCGACAACTGGGCCGGCAAATCTAGGAAATGAAAATATTGCCATCACCGATAGCGCCATCACCAATAGCGGTATTGCTTTAGAGTCAGGCTATGGTAGTGACGTAGGCGCTAATCGGGAACTACTGCAAGAGTTGTCTGCCTGCACTCAGAAATGCAATCAAGCCTACACATTGTTACAACAAGCGCAAGAGCAACTAAGACTCTCCCAGTTGGTGATTCAGCGTCAAGAAGCTTTGATTGCTAGTTTACAAGAGCGCATTGCTCAACAAGAGTCCATGCTCAAAGAGTCTCACCATAGTTGTGATGACCTGAGGGATCGGCTCAAGCGACAGCAGCATCACACTTCTCAGCTTAAAGCTGCCCTAGAGCGATGCTTAGAGAATGATGCTAAACAACCAAAATCCGTTACCATACCCCATTCTTGGAGCATTACCAAGTTGGCGGAAGAGCGCATTGTGCCAATGGTTAATGAACCAAATGCGCCGGTGGATCAAATCCCCCCCACGATGGCTGTGGTGGAATCTGTAGTAGAAGAGAGTGCTGCATTGCCAATAGATGCAAATATGGCACTTTTGGGACATCCTGCTAGCAGCGCCATAACTCCCTCACCGCATCTACCAGTTGAGTCTAAGACGGAATCCGGCAATATTCAGACCATTGAGGCTCCGGCTAGCGTAGTCAAAAATCCGTTTCCGCCTAAGTTATCAGATAAAAAGTTGTCTGATAATTCAGGGTTGTTGCCTACGGGTGTACCTCAGTTACCCACGTGGCAAAATCCCTTAACCTTACATCCACCTTTAGCCTCAGAGATTGTTACTGCTGCGTCACCGTCTAAGGCTGCGCCCGTTGAGCAACATCAAATATCACAAATGAGTGCTTATCCCGCGCCTTTAGCCATGCCCCAGGTAAATACCCCGAAATTTTTGCAACACCTAGGCGAAATGATGACCAAGGATGACCATAGATCGGGCACTGATGAGCGGGTGAGCCAAGGTTTAGTCCCTAGACGTGGGGTTAGTTCTATGGCCGCAGTCCAGTTACCACAATTCCCGCCGATACGTCGCCATTAGATTATTGATGGCTGCATAGTTTAGCAAATTTTGACTAGGAGCCAAATCACCTTAGGGGCATCTATAGTTATGGCTAGAACTAAGGCTAAGTCGCAATCTCAAGGCAATCATGCTGTTATATCTGCTGTGTCATTGAGTGAAAATTCAAGGACAGACCCAGCCGATGTAGTTCCAGTGCATCTATCAGAGCCATCTTTTAAGATTTTACATTTTTCAGATGTGCATCTTGGTAGTACGGCTCATGGCAAAATCAATCCCCTGACGGGGCTGAATACCCGATTTGAAGATTTTTGTACGGCTTTAAAACATTGCATCGACAGGGCGCTTGATGAGCCAGCGGATTTAGTCTTATTTGGTGGCGATGCTTTTCCCGATGCTACCCCACCTCCCTATGTGCAACAAGGTTTTGCCCAACAACTCCGGCGATTAGCAGATCGCGGCATTCCTTCAGTTTTGCTAGTGGGTAACCATGATCAGCATTCCCAAGGTCACGGCGGCGCAAGTTTAAGTATTTATCGCAGTTTAGGTGTGCCCCATTGCATTGTGGGCGATCGCCTTGAAACCCATCGCATTACGACTCGCAGCGGCATTATTCAAGTGGTAACTTTGCCGTGGCTGACTCGTTCGGCCCTATTGACCCGTCAAGAAACCGATGGCTTATCCATCAGCGAAGTAAATCATTTATTAATTGATCGGCTGGGCGCAGTGCTTGAGGGGGAAATTCGCCAGTTAGATCCCCATAGTCCAGCGATTTTGTTAGGTCATGCCATGATTGATGCGGCAACCTATGGTGCGGAACGGTTTCTGGCTGCTGGTAAAGGTTTTACGATTCCCCTGTCTTTATTGGCTCGCCCTGAATTTGTCTATGTGGCTTTGGGTCATGTGCATCGCCATCAGATTTTATGCCAAAAGCCTTTGATGGCTTATTCGGGCAGCATTGAGCGGGTTGATTTTGGGGAAGAAAAAGAGCCTAAAGGTTACTGCTGGTTAGAAATTTTTCCAGCATCGGTAATAGATCGTAATGATGCTGACAGAGAGCCAGATTTGAGCCAATCTGTCCCAGATTTTAACTGTGGGGTAAATCGTTACAATGCCTTGTTAGAATTTTGTGCCTTACCCTCACGGCGCTTTTTGACCATCACCAGTGACTTACGCAAGAGCCAAACTCCCCAAGCCACCCTCGAAAAAGCAATCCAAAAATATGACATTACCGAAACAATTGTGCGGGTTTTGTATAAAATTAACCCCGAACAATTACCCCATATTGATGAAAAATCGCTGCAAAAATGTTTAGCATCAGCCCATAGTTACACCCTTGTGCCTGAATTGACTGCTTTACCCCAGCGCAGCCGTCTCAATGAAGCCGATGCCGCTGTTTTACTTGATCCGATCAGTGCTTTACAGGCTTATCTAACCACTCGACCGGATTTAAGTATGCATACAGCAGGTCTGTTAGCAGCCACTGAAATTTTAATGCAAGAGGTTTTGCACGATGTTACAGTCAATAATTCGCCCCTATTAACTTTGCCGAATTCTGAACCAAACTTAACCACAAACTTAGAGCCAAAAAATTTAAGTCATAACCCTGTGCCATTGCGACCAACCCAAGCAACTCAAAACAATGACTATAGCGAGAAAACTGCTCTAAATCATAGTCACCCCCCCAGCAAATATACGCGCCCCAGTAAACCCACTGGCAAATTCATGGGCAAATTTGCCGGACAACAGCTAGAAATCTTGTAGATCAAATTCCATAGGTATTTGGCACAAATTCGACTAAGGCATCTTATAGAAATAACTTGAACAGGCAAGGGGCTTAAGCCACTTGTTAAGACTAATAAAAGCTTCTAAGATGCTTAACTTACTTTTTCAAGCTGCCTAATCATCTACGACTAACGAACTATTAACTAGCAGCACTAGCAGCAACGGTGCAAAAATCCCACAGAGCAACCGCATATATAGCATAAA
>JBAXSK010000230.1:0-6578 GCA_037130765.1 Pseudanabaena sp. ELA607 | reverse complement strand
AATAATTATACAACTTCCGAGACAGTTCATCTTCCTAATTATCTATATTATCTATGTCAAAAGCGATCCATGCCCCAAATCAGGTATTCTCTTCTATTATTACTGAGCATTGCTTTTGATCCTTTTGTCCCAGTTGATGCACACACGAATACTATATCACTCTATAAACTAATTCCTAATCAAGAACTAATTCCCAATCAAATAATTTCTCATGCAAAGCAGCTAGTTATCATCGCACCTACCCAAGTTGTGCAGTGGGAGAGCTTGTTCTATCAAGCCAATCTGCTCTATGATAAGAAAGATTATCGCAATGCGCTGTATTTCTATAATTTACTCAAAAATAAATCACAAGAGATGAATTATCCGGGCGGTGAAGTCATTGCCCTGACTGGTATAGCTCGTTCTGCTTTAGAACAGCAGAATTATCATTTGGCATTCCAGAGCGCCCAAGAAGCTCAAAGAATTTTGATTACTTCTCATTTACAGAATCCTAGCCAATTTAATAAACTATTGGAGCTACAAGGGCAAATTGCGGAAGCTCAAGGTAATCAGGAAGAGGCATTAAGCTATTATTTACCAGCTTTATATTGGCACGAAAATCAGTGGCGGATTTATCAAGCGATTGATCTATGGCGTTATCGTTGGTCAAAGGAAGCCAGTCCATTATATGATCGAGTTACGCGATTATTGTTAAAACAGAATCCAACTAAGGCATTTGAGATTGCCGAATTAGATAAGGCGAGAGGATTAACTTATCACATGATTTATGGGCCTCTGGCTCCATTACGCCATCCTGAATATGCCATGTGGAAAGTTATGCGTCAGTTACAAGCCCAAATCAATCTAAGTCCTGAACCAAGTGCTACACTAATTGCTACTTACAATAAGCAAAGAGAAATCTTTCAGCAGACCCACCCTGATGTGATACAAAGAACAGAGATTCTGCCACCATCAATAACGGAAGTCCAGCAATTATTACGTCAGTTAGATCCAGAGGTAACCATTGTGAGCTATAGGTTTACGGATCAAACGGTAATCGCTTTTGTGATTAGTGTAGAAGATTTTGTGTCGATTCAATTAGAAGTAACTTCATCAGAATTAAAGAAAGCTGTAGATCAATTTACCTTAAATTCATCACAACGTCAGCGCTGGCGTAATCATCAAAAGCTGCATCGTTACCTAATTGCACCATTGCTGCCGCACCTCAAGACGAAACGCCTTGGTATTATTCCCCATCGTCATTTACACCGTATTCCCTTCGCGGCTTTACAGAATTATAATCACGAATATCTTGATGAAGAATATGAATTATTTTATTTGCCCAATACTAGTTTCTTAAGGTTGTTAGCCCAAAATCATCCTACAGTCCGTCGTTCCCATACCAATCATGATCAGCCCCAAATATTAATTATGGCTTCACCTTGGAGCGAAGGCAGTCCAGTCACAGACAAAGTAATTGGTGAAGCGAAAGCAATTGCCAGTCTGTACCAACAACATCCTTATTTACACAAAGAAGCAACTGCCACTAATTTTTGGCGTTTGGCTTCCCAGAGTGATGTGATACATATCGCTAGTCATGGTTTTTTTAATGAAAGTGAACCCCTATGGAGCAAAATCACCTTGTATAAAGATAGCATTAATGCTGGTCATATTTATTTACATGAATTGTATGATCGACTTCATTTACCAGATACTGATTTAGTAGTTTTAAGCGCCTGTCAAACTAATAAGAGTAATTCAGCTAGCGATGGTGACGAACACATTACCATCAGTCGTGCTTTTTTAGCAGCCGGTGCTAGAAGCGTGATCTCTAGCTTTTGGCGTGCTGATGATACTGCAACTAGTCAGTTCATGACTCGGTTCTATCAAGCTTATCGTCACCGTGGTGTATCTAAACTCGCCGCAATTAGAGAAGCTCAACGGGATATGCGCAAAAGTATGAGTAACTCTAATGAATGGAGTAATTTTAGTTTAACGGGAGATTGGCGATGAGATCCTTTTGATCAAAATTATGGGACTTCGCAAAACTAAAATTAGTAAGGTTTTACAGCATATTCCATCAACAAAGATTTTATGATTAATGTTGGGATCGCGTCAAATTAGCAATTTCTGTAAATAGGCAAGATTTATATGCAAACCCATCTTGGGCGAATTCCATTAAGTATTCTCTTGATTTTATGGGGATTATTATGTTTAACCGATGAGAATTCTTTAAGAGCAGAGGTTTCCACTCTGCCAAAGTCTTTACCCACGCTAAACTTACAAGATCTCCCAGCTAATTTATTTCAAGTTGCTGCTTGTGCGCCGGATCTAGCTGATTCTTCTCGCAACCTTGAGATAAATCGTCAAAGGAGTAATTCAGAGCAACCATTAGAGAGCGTTACTTTTTGTTTTACCCGAATCAATCCGATTCAGGATGAATTTATTATCGGTACAATTCTTCACTACCCCCATCACCTTAGATCCCTGACCAATGGCACAGCAGAAAACTCATCAAAAAAGCGCAATGGAGTAACTCTAGATCTAGATAATCAAGTTTTAGTGTCCATTCTTGATGAGATTAATCTGCGTTATCACAACCCCTTTACATGGGTTAATTGGGAAAGTTCGAGAATAGATGACTTAGGGGATGGTGGCTATAGTTTATATGCTCAGGGCAATAGTCGTAATGGAACCTATCAACATTTTCAAATTATTGTATTTAGTCGTCAAGATATTCTGGTCATTTTAGTGACCAGTTATAGCAGTATCACTGCACCAGTGATTAACATAATTGAGTTAGCACGGGGTCTGGATCAGCGCTTAACCAAATGGTTGATTAGTTAACTGATTTGATTAGTAAAGAAGATTTTGAGATACATTCCGCAAATTACTAATCTGACTTAGCTGATGTTTAGCAGTCCATCATGGATTAACATTAAAAATAGAAGGCATCGTCACCCGAAATGGATTATTCTCCATTTGTTCCGAAGCAATACGCCATTTGCGATTGACAATAGAATAAGTCCCTAATACATTATTTCGCCGATCAGTTAATTCCACCAGATAAGTCTTAGGCAGCATCTGAGCTTCTTCACCAAGCTTATACAAAAAACTAAATCGATCCAAGTAATTCGCTTTAATCCATAGACTAGAAGTCACTACTACGCGAACTTTTTTCCCATCAACCATAATTTTTTCAATCCAAGGTTGATCCAGTTGTTCTAATCTGTCTTTAATCCACCACAAACTGGGGACTTCAATTGATTCGGGAGTTTTTTCGGCATAGACTGCTGAGACATAATTCCAGTTAAACAGCATAGCTAGTGATATTTTAATTGGAATTATACCCCATAAAACAGAGGTTAGAAGTGTCACATACAGTAAACTGAAAGCATGACCTGACAGCATTTGACGGGAAATGTCATGGGAGTAACGCATATAATTTCCTAAATATAATTAAATAATTATAATCAAATAATCAATTAATAACTGAAGTTAGCTCAGGATATTAATTAGAATGGTAATCAGGGGAATAGATTTAGACTGGAACTGCTTTTTTAATCGGAATAATCGCTCGATCAAAAACCTCAGCATCAGTACCAATCGCTTCCAATAATATCTGATCAGCATATACTTCTACTAAACAGAAACCATGACGGGCTACGGAAATCACGGTTTTGGCGCTGCTGCCAACTGGTCTTAGACCCGCTCCACCGCCACCATTGACAATGTAAGTTGTGCCTCCCATAGGCGCAAATCTTTCATAATTATGATCATGACCACAGAAATACATTTGCACTCCATATTCAGTAAATAATGGTGCAATAAACTTCACAAAATCAGCATTGCCCCCATGAGCGCCGGAAGAATAAAATGGATGATGCCCAAAAGCAATTTTACAAGAAGCTTTACTTTGGGCTAAAACTTGCTTTAGCCAAGGGAATTGGGCCCGCCAATCCGCATTATCATTGGTATCTAAAGCAAAGAAATCAACGTCACCATAATTAAATTGATAAAAACGACCATTCATGTGAAACTTATCATAGGCAAGTTCAGCTATGCCATTGTCACTGATAATATCGTGATTACCGAGTGCCGCTCTAAATTCAACATTGTTAGCCAATAAAGACTGATATGGTTTCTCAAATACATCCACAATTCGATTTATTTCACCTATAGGATAGATATTATCCCCACCTAAAAGAGCTAGGGGAAAAGGATTTTGGGCATAGATTTTCTCAATGGCTTTAGCGACTGCATATTGATTGGCATCGCCCATTCCTGTATCAGCGACCATAATAAATCGCAACTTAGGCGCATCATTTATCGGCGGTCGAGGCAATAATGATCCAGAGCTAATTGCTTGGGATTGAGGTAATCCCTGATTGGAATTGGTCAGATTTGCAATGTCATTGGGGGCAACGCTGTAGGAACTACTGGGATTAGCCCATAATTTCCATGTCAGACCACCGACTGCTAAGGCTCCACCGAACAATAAATATCTACGTTTCATAATTCAGTAAGTTATTTCATCCAAAATTATTGCTTTAAAGTTAATTGATTTGATTCAATTAGCGTAATTTGTCTAGGGTAATTCTATGATAAATCTATTTTAAAAACAAGCTGAGAAATTAGTCGCTAAATCATTAAGAATTGCTGTGACGTATAGCTCTTTTTTGCATTAAGCTCCAACCTTTAACCGTGGCTAAATTATTAAAACCATTCGCCTCAGCCGTCGCCACTAAATTAGGATGAATCCAAGCATAATTTTGAGTTGGTAATAGATTTAATTCAGGCAAATATTGACCTAATTTAGGTGTATAGCATCCCAGCAACACCCATGTTTTATGTTCCTCACCATCGACCTCTTTAGGAGCGACGAAATATATTTGATTTTGTTGCAAAATGGTGGCAATCTGTGGCTGTTGCAAAGCTAATTTTAGTTCGGGGCTATAATTGCCCAATACACCGGTAAAACCAACGGTCGCTAACCCCAACCAAGTACTTAAGAGTAATGCGGCTTGCCAGTGATGAGACTGATTTTTTTGTATGGCTTGATGCCACCAATAAATTAAACCCAACCAGCCAATACCTAGAATTATTAAAGCAGGCACGATTAGCAATAATAACCCTTCGGTTTTAATAATATTAGTTTTAATTAAAATACTTAATATAATAGCTACAAAGCCAATAAAACCGAGGAAATAAGTAAATATTTTCCCAGCAATAGTTTTTTGACCAAGATTAATTTGAGTCGTAATATCTTCAATTCCTAAAGCTGCCCAAATTGCTAACCAAGGATAAATTTGTAAAGCATAATAGGCAGTGCGTGTAGAAAATATGGTCAACTCCATCCCAAGAATTATCGGATAAAACCACACTAACAGATGATAATTATTAACGGAATTATTGCACCAATTAAGTAATTGTTTTACTAGATTTATTGACTGATGGGATAATTTTTTATTTGAAGCCTTTTCATCTAAAATAGTTTTTAAACAACTACCAAATCCACGACACAAATATTTAATTAATTGCCATAGAGCTAACAAAGACCAAGGCAAACTATTTACAGGGATATTCCAGAAGTAATAAAATATGTTGGCATCGCTATGATAAGCTTTCTTACCCAGAATGAGTAACTTACCAAATAATTGCTCAAACGGTAAAGCACCGTATTTGGCAGTACTTAGGGCAAACCAAATCATAAATGGTAAAAAGCCAATTATTAGCCCCAAATATAACCACCAATTACGATATATATGATGGTGTTTTCGATGATAAATTAAAAATGGTATCAGTGCTAAGCAAGGCAAAAAAATCATCACACTTTTAATTAAAAAACCAATGCCAACACAGATGCCAGCAATTAGTAACCACAAATTTTGACTGCGATTAGTTTGATAATTCTGATAATTATTATTTTGAAGATTTGGAGTGGTTGCAATATCTTGTTTTTCTTGATCAATATGATAATTTTTAGGACTAATATTTGTAGCTTTTAGCAATGAAAAAATTAGTAATAATTCAATAGCAACTAATGGAATATCCTGCGTTCCCATTCGGCTATATTGCAACCATAGATGGGACAAAATTAGTAAAGCACCTGCTAGCCATGCCGTACCTTTTTGCAGCCAATATGATGCGATTTTATAGGTCAAAATACTAGCAAAAATACTACTAATTAAATTTGGTGATCTAGTAATCTGCTCATTAAAATTAGGGATAAAGTTAGCTAGAATACTTGATGTTTGATAAAACAGTGCTATAACCCATTGCAATCCAATAGTACGATCATATTCTGGCTGTTGCCACCAACGCACTGTGAGCCAATCTCCTGATTCGGCAATCCATCTACCTTGCAAAAAATAATACCCTTCATCATGGGCCATAAAGCTTTGTTGTCCATTATTAGAAATTAATAAAATAGATACCCAAGCTATTAATAAGACTAGTGATGATTTGGAATTATCAAAGTTTAAACTACCGTTGATAATCTTCCAATATTCAATTAATTTTTGATGGATTTTCATGGTTTGTTTAATGGATAAATTAGGGTATTGTGGTTGATGAAATGAAATATAATATTATCTGTT
>JBAXSK010000023.1:0-29970 GCA_037130765.1 Pseudanabaena sp. ELA607 | reverse complement strand
TGAGTCAGTTGGCGCAAGTGTTTTGTATTTGTCCTCGTATTCTCCTGAATTTAATGATCAATCTTGAACACCTCAAAAATTGGTTCACCTATTGCTGTTACTGTACCTCATAAATCCCGAATCTGCTGTAATTCATCAGAAACAACTATCAGAAGCAACATTGCGAATTATGGAGTGATAGATTTTCGCTGCCGTGGATTACCCATCTCTTGCACCGTACCGGTTGACACATTGGTAATTTTAGAATTAGTACAATCTACATCAGTTGAAAGCTCATTGGATGTATCAGATGGTTTTACCGTGCCATTGTTAGCAGTTGGGGGATAAAAATGCACTCGCGAATAGGCCAAAGCATCGCAGGTATCTGGCTTATCGCCAAAATATTCAGTCCACATCACTGACCATGCCCCCATGCCGTGCCAAGCTGGAGGAACTTTAATACTGCCGAGGAACGTTTTAATGTGGGTAGTTTCATCTGTAATCCAACCGTTCCACCACGTACCATCCGGTTCTTTTTGAGCGATTTCTGTCTGCATCTTGTATTTGTGACCAATCACCCATTCATAGGCAGTTCTACAACTGGAGCCAGCTATATCATAACCATCAAATCCCGATTGGCGCACTTCACAGAATCCCACAGTCGCCGCGATGCCACTATTAAATACTGAAAAGACGGCTGTTTTACCCACCGTACCATTGACACGATTTCCATTAGACTGCAAGCCCATATAACCGCCATATCCATGACCATTCACAAACTGAAACTGATGGGACCAGAAGTATGGTGCATCAGGAGTTACATCTTCAATTATGAAAGAATTTTCTAAACTAGAATATCCATTAGTGGGGGGTTCCCAATTCCAATTTGTAAACGTTCCTTGTGGTGTTGCTGCGACAGTTTGCCCAATAGCACATAGAAAAAAGGCTAATAGAGCAATCAGAAAATATACGATAAATTTTTTAGCCCGCATAAATAATTCAAATTAATATCTTTTGCTTTCCATACTTATTTGATTGTATTACATAATCAGTAATTCTCTCAGTCAGAAGCCAGCTAAAACCTGCTCTGATCGCTCTTGATTCATTAGGATAATTGATGACTCGCTAATAATTTATGAATTGTCTCAATTAAGATAGACTCATTAAATGGCTTAGTGATGTATTCTTGAGCACCTAGTTCCATAGCAATATTACGATGTTTACTACTAGTGCGGGAAGTGAGCATGATTACGGGTAAGGAGCGCCATAGCTTGCTGTGGCGGCAGTAACTGAGGAATTCAAAACCATTCATGCGTGGCATTTCAATATCGCAAATTACCAACGATAAATGCTTGCTGTGGGTCAATTGTTGTACGGCATCCTTACCATCTTTAGCTAAAACCACAGCGAACCCTTGGTGTTCTAATACGGATTTTAAGACTTTGCGTTGACTAACTGAATCATCCACCACCAAAATACGATGGGGTTCTCCATTATCTTGAAGGGCAGAAGGTGGTATTTCCGCTGCACTCAAGGCAGGCAGATGATGCCCTGTGGGTAAAGCTTCTGGTTCTTGTAAGTAAGCTTTTTGGTAATCTCTTTGGGAGTGTGGATCTGCTCTAAAGTTTGAGATTAATTTGGAAGAATTATCCTGATCATACAGTTCTCCTACTAGAGTCATCGCATCTATGACTAAATAGGATTGACCATTCCCCAAAATACAACACCCATAAATATAAGCTGGACTACTAAATTCGTTACCCAATGGGCGAATTAAGGTTTCTACATCGCCTATCACTTGGTCTACTTCTAATCCCACAATTTCAGTTTGGTAATGTAATAAAATTACCGGCGATGGACTCAATAGCATCTGTGATGATGGTACTTCAGTCGGAATAGCCATGCGCCCTGTTCCCAAATCGTCAGCCGTTAAATTGATTACCCTAGTCAATGGACTAGTTTCACCCAATGGTGATAATAGATTTTGGCGTTCTGCATGATTCGGATGATTCGAGCTACTATGATGATGGGCGATGACGGAATGATATTGCATGACAGATTCTAAAGTAATTAAGGGAATCTGTAACTCCGAAGCATGGACATTAAGCTGCATCAGCTTTTGTTGCCCTTCATAATGAATTTGATTTGATTTAGGAACTACGACCCGATCAATGGCATCAGTTAACACCGCATAAACAAACTGTCCTGCTTTGACTAACATTAATCTGGCAATGGTTAAACTGACTGGTAATCGTAAGGTAAAGCTAGTACCCTGATGGGGCAAGGATTTTACCGTAATGCTACCATTGATATTCTGTAATTGAACTCGTACTACGTCAAGACCAATGCCTCGTCCTGATAGGTCTGACACTTCTTTAGCCGTAGAGAATCCGGGTTCAAATAATAGTTCCGTTAATTCCTCATTGGTGAGGCGGTTTATACTGTTTGCATCAGCTAAACCGAGATTAATTGCTTTTTCCCGCACCGCTTCATAGTTAATCCCTTGACCATCATCACACACTTCAATGGTAATTTGTCCGCCGCGCTGTTGGGCAATAATATTTATGGCTCCTGAGATATTCTTACCGGCGGCATTTCGGGCACTGGGAGACTCAATACCGTGATCAAAAGCGTTCCGTAATAGGTGTAGTAAAGGATCATATAACTTATCGGCAATGGCTTTATCTACGAGAATATCAGTGCCATAAATATGTAACTGTACCGACTTTTGATACCTTTGCGATAGTTGTTCCACCACATAATAACACCGCTGTAAGACATCTCCCAAGGACTGCATCCGTGCCGAAACTAAATCATCGCGAATATTGTCCAACATTCTTTGTTGTTGTTCCAATCGCACCTGACTCTGTTGGGTAACTTGCTCCAGCAGAGCCGTTGATTGATCTAGCTTGGCCATGTCTTCTAGAGCCTGATGTAAGAGCAGATGCAAATCACCATATTGATCGAATTCAATGGCATCAAAAGCTTTATGAATAGAAGATGGTTTTGGTGATGTATTACTAGTGACGGCTAATTCGGAATTGCTCGACCAGAGACTTTTCTCTCCCATTCGTGCTAGTTCGCTCAAGGTTTGCCGCAAACGGTTATGGGTATTAGTGAGTTCCCAAATACTTTGCTGCAATTCCCCCAGGTTATTGGTTTCGCGATGTTGATTAACCCAAATCTCGCCAATATTATATTGTAATCGCTCTAATATTTCTAACCCCACCCGCACCGCTGGCAGATTACTTTTAGATGGATGGCTTTGACTGGGATTTAAATTTGTCCCATGAGGCGTAGATGCATCACTGGTTAAGGGATTGGGTACAGTATTTGATACTATTTCATCATGAAACGGATGAGAATGCAAATCCTGCCAAGTAGCTAAATCGGATCTGTCTAAATGAGCCGGATTGCTGTGGCGAATTTGTTCCATAACTTCTTGAGTCACATTCTGGGTAACCTGTTGAATTACTTCCGCTTTGATTTGTTCTGTAATTTGCTCACTAATGTCTAAGGTGACAGCTTCGGGCGATAATTTATGGGGTAATGCAGTTTCGGTTACCGCTGTATGACTGACATCACCTTGAGCTAAACTTTGAACTAGGTTTGATTCCGGCTCAAACACGCCTGATAGCCAATCAATAGTTGATTTCTCCTCAGCTATATTAAAGTTACTTAAGAGATCTTCTAAACTAGTGCTGAAGGTTTCTAACAAATCCGCTGTATCTACATCAGGAACTTGGGTAATATTAGTGGGAATTGGTGTAATATCAAGCTCTACGATGTCAGGATGGGCATTCCCTAAATCCGATTGCCGACCAACTGAGATGCGATCGAGATTGTCATTGACACTGGGGGAGGTGATTTCTGGAGCGATCACATAACGATCCAGATTAGTCACATTGGCACTATCTAAATCAGCAAATAGATGCTCTAAATTAGTCGATGGATTAACAAAGTTGTGGGTTAAATTATGACTTAATTCCGTAGCTGAAGGTTGGGGGATGGTGATTGGCTTTGATTTAGGAACTGGATTTCTTGAATTTGTATAGGTATCTAAACGCTGTAGAGCTTGTTCTAGAGATTGCTCTACAGGTACGGGAATAATAGGTAAGGTATGGCTAGGAGAGTGATCCGATACCTTTGCTGCTTTTTGATTCTGATTAATTTTAACGGAACTTACTTTAGCAGCAGTTTTAGCAGGTGGCGGCGTGGGCTGATTTTGTGGTGTTGAACTCGCCAATA
This sequence comes from Pseudanabaena sp. ELA607, assembly GCA_037130765.1. GTDB lineage: Bacteria > Cyanobacteriota > Cyanobacteriia > Pseudanabaenales > Pseudanabaenaceae > JBAXSK01. Next base: position 25,743 of record JBAXSK010000023.1, on the reverse strand, counting down.
AAGCTGCCTTGTCTAATAGTAAATCAATGGCATCCGGATTAATGGGTGTTTGGCTAATAGATGGTTGACTAGAAATATGATCAGTTTTATGACTGACTACATCCTCTAAAGTATTGAGTAAATTCTCTAATTGCTCTTTAGTTGCATCTTTAATTTCTGCTGAAATTGCTTCAGAGACTGGTGATGCTGCTACTTCAGAGATTTGGTGACTGGCTTTATGCTCACTATCCTGACTGCCTTGCTTTGCCCAAGCCATGAGTATTTCTGAAGGTTGTCCCCCCAATTGCCGATCCCCTTGGCGAATCATGGTCGCGCCATTTTGAAAGTCAGCTAATACCACACTCATAATAGCTTCCCAATGTTTGGGGGCAGCGGCTAAGGCTTGATCTCCCAAATGGGCAATTTCACTAAATCCTGTTAAATTGAGCGATAAACCTAGCCCCGAAAATACTTCTAAATAGCTATGCAAAATCATTAAAATCTCTGGATTAGCGACTTCACCAGCTTTTTGCCGCAAGAACTCCTCTAATTCCTTAATTTTTTGCGTCACACCACTGGTAAACACTGATTCCACATAGTCAAAACCCATTTCCGTAGAACTAGGAATCGCAATCCCACTAAAATCATTCCCTAATATTTCCTGTAGTTTAGAAAAAATTAGGGCTGTATGTTCCATCAGATTTTGTTCGTCTACTTTATGAATTGTAGTCTCACTCTCATAGGCAAGATGCAAGCAGCCATAGGCTTCCAGCAGCAATTGCTTTAATTTTGGAGTCACTTTTACTTCTGGTTTATATAATGCTTTGATCAAGTCTTCAAACGTATGGGCAATAATTTTGATTGCTTTCAGGTCAAAAGTTGCTGCGCCCCCTTTGAGGGTATGGGTAGCTCGCATCACCTCATAGGCGTGTTCGCGGCGCTTAGTGAAAGGTTGTCCCTTGGGTTCTAGGGCTAGGATATGCCGTTCCATATTCTTCAGCAAATCAGGAGCTTCTTCGAGAAAGTATTGATAAGCTTCTTGCCGTAATTCTGGATCTTTTAACATAGGACAAATTTCTCGCGATGGCTCAAAGGGTTTGATAACTGATTTGTAACTGATAGAAGCAGATTGCATCTGTGACTTAAGATGGCAAAATGTCCCAACTTCACTACCATTACTGCACTGCCATTAATTACGGCTCAAGTTCGTCATACTTCAATTGGGATTCTATATGGTTTAAAAAGGTGGTTTAGAGAATAATTGATCATGCATCTATTAATGATCAACCTTAAAGCAGTCCACACTGGTTTGCAAATTTTGGGCTAAAGTTAACAGTTCTTTAAATAAATCTGCCATTGCGATAGCCTCATGGGAATTGCTATGGGCGATCTCAGCGACGGTGTGAATTGTGCCGGTCACTACTTGCGCTTGTTCCTGCTGGGACTGGGCGGATTGGGTTAAATTACGCAACAGATCGCGAATCTCCCCAGTGGCGGTACTGATTGCCAGCAAGTTTTGTCGGGTTTGTTGCACTAGGGTTGTGCCTTCCACGACGCGCTCAATGCCTCGATCCATCGCCTTAGTCACGGCTGAAGTTTCCGACTGGATTTCTAACACCAGCTTTTCGATCTCCACCGTAGCGGCGGCGGACTGACGGGCTAAGGAACGCACCTCATCGGCAACTACCGCAAAGCCTCGCCCATATTCTCCGGCTCTGGTCGCTTCGAGGGAGGCATTGAGGGACAGTAAATTAGTCTGTGAGGCAAAGTTACTAATCAATTGCACCACCCGCGAAATTTTTTGTGAAGATTCGGCGAGGGCTTTGACTCGTTTGGCGGTGTCGGCTACGGTATCGCGAATACTAGCAATATTGCCGACGGTCAAATTCATCGCCGTGTCCCCTTCTTGGAGGGTGGTTTCTGCTTGGGCGATGGCGGTTTCGACGGATTGGGTGTAGGTACTAGACTCATTAATTGCCGCTACCATAGCCTGCACTTGGCTTAGGGTGGCTTGGATTGATTGCAGTTGCTCCGTGGCTTTTTGGGCTAAGCCTGTGGCTTTTTGGGCGCTAGAGTCGGTAGCGGCAGTGACTTCTATGGCTGTTGCCTGCACCTGAGCCACAAGCTGCTGCAAGCTTTGTAATGTGTTGTTATATAAACTCGCAATCGTGCCAATTTCATCATCGGTAATCGGGGCCCGCACGGTTAAATCACCATGTAAAGCCGGACGCACCGCCGTTAAAACTTTAATGGCATGGTGTTGCACCGTCTCTTTGGCGGCTTTTTCAGCAGCGGCCAATTCAGTCAGCTTTTGGGCTTGGCGCTGCACTTGCTCCACATATTCTGCCTGCTGAATCGATAAACCCAACTGCCGCCCCACCTGCACCAGCAAATCAATCTCTACTGGCTCCCACTGATGCACCCCTTGGCAATGGTGAATTACAAGCAAGCCCCACAGATGGGTTCCATTGAAAATCGGCACATTGAGATAGGCTTTAGCTTGAAATTTCGCTAAACTCTCCCGATAGCATTCAGGAAAATTCATGGCCGCCACATCATCGACACTGGTATACATGGCTCCTTGGGTATACCGACCGCCTTTCGTATCCTTGAGATAGGTATCACTGTCAGCCTTGATCGGTGAGCCATAACGTTTCACACTACAGCGATCGCTATCGAGTAAGTCCGTCTGGAGTGTGGCATCATCTTCTTGCAGTTCCAGCAGCGACACCCAACCAGCGCCAACGGATTCAGCCACAATCTGCCCACTCCAATCCTCATTAAAGCGATACACCACCACCCGATCCGCCTCATAAAAGTTGCGTAGATCCTTGATGGTATTTTTAAGGGTAAATTCCACCGTAGCCGATTGACGAATCCGCTCGGATAAACTAAAGCCAATCTGAGGAATTAGCTGGATTAAGACATTTTGGCGCTCAATCTGACGGGTCAGAGCCTCGGATTTTTGCTGCAACTGTTCTGTGACTACGGCCTGTTGTAATGCCACCGTAAATTGCGATGCAATCGAACGCACTAGATCAATTTCGGCTTCTTTCCACTGGCGGGGCCCACGGCATTGCTGCACACATAGCACCCCCCATAAAACCCGATCTTCTAGCAACGGTACGACTAAATTAGCCCTGACTTCATAGGCATTTAAAACATCAATGGCATCGGGACTGTCTGGCATGGCCCCTGATGCATCCCTTGCCATGATGTCGCTCACAGCCAGGGTTTGCCCATCTTGATAGGCAGTTAGTCCTGATGCAAGCCAGTGGGCATCATGGATCGGTGCGGTCATCACCGAGATAGAGCCAGCCACCACATCTTCGGCGATAAATTGCCCTTGTTTATAGTTACTGTCGGGATGAAATTGAAATATAGCGACCCGATCTGCTCCTAGACTGCGCCGAATTTCCCGCACGGTCAGATCAAATAAATGCTGAATATTAGAGGATTGATATAGTTTATTGACTACCCGCCCCACTAAGCGCTCTTGATCGGTGCGGAGCCGTAACTGGGTGCGAAATTCTGCCGGTTGCAAACAGAGGGTTAATTCCCGTGACACCTGTTGCAGCAGACTGATATCCATCTCTGACCACTGGCGCGGGCGATCGCACTGATGCACCCCCAAAATACCCCACATTTCCATCTGGGTCAGATCTTGTTCCGTCAAGGGATCGATATTGTAACCCGCCGCCCCATTAGCCGTACCAAATAAAATCGGCACTGCCATCAAAGCCTGCACCTGAAACCGTTCATACAGTTGTTTTTGATAAGGACTAACGGTAGCGATTTTGATCGCGCCACTGCCATTACCCTCGTCGTTACCATTGAGGCGCTCTGCTCCTAAGTACTCCCCAGAGTGATTTCCTTGGGCCAACTCATTGACATGGGCCAGCACCCGCACCTGATGTTTAGTCTGTTGCCAATGGGACTGCCAATCTGAGCCGTCTACATCAGGGTTAGCGCCATCAAAGCCAAAAAAACTTAGGGGTAAAACCTCATTTTTTGTCGGAGTCCAACCGGAGGCGAGGGCTTCGACCATCACTTTACCTTGATCTTCGGGGGCACAGCGATAGATCATCACCCGACTCACCCGCAGCGTTTCCCCTAGTCCGGCAACGGTTGCTTTAAATAATTGATCAATGGTGGTGGCGCTTTGCATAGGCTGGACTATTTTGCGTAGCCGCTCCCGCTCTGACCGAAATAATTTCTGCACCGAGCCAGCCATACTGACCTTGAGATTACCTTGCAGAGCTTGGGCAAATTGTTCGACGACAGCGAGATGATCTTTAAGGTATGGCTGAGCCGGATCTAGATCTGATTGGTCTAGGGAATTTTTGAGTACGGCGACGGCGGCTAATACGGTGTCTAGCTCCACTTGGCTATGCTGCCGACTGCTAGAACTAGAAGCAGCTTGCGTCGCAATGTTGTCCGGACTTACCGTGAATTTCTTACCATGAAATTTTGCACCGTCAACACCTGAAGCATCGGTATCTTGATTAGGTTTGATGGGGGATGGATTGCCTGACAACTGACTAGATGGGATACTCATGACTTTCTGACGGTTTTGGGGTGAATAATTCACGACGGCAACGAGACAATGGCAAATCAAGTGCCAAGCCAATACAAAACTAAATCCAAATTAAATCCAAATTAAATAAACTAAAAATTGGTGTAATGCAGCGTGATTAGCTAAATTAATGGACTGAACCAAAGTTCTGAAATTTATGAAATTAAAGTTACGAAATTAAAGGCGCTAAGTATCAGCCAACTTAAATTATCTCGCAATATTAAACTAGCCACAATTAGCTAAAACTAGCAAACATGGCTTATAGGACTTACGCAAAACCCAAATTGCCCTCATCCCCCAACCCCTTCTCCCAGAACGGGAGAAGGGGAGTAAGATTAATTTCTTGTTCCCCTCTCCCATTTTGGGAGAGGGGCTAGGGGTGAGGGTCTTAGAACTTTCTGCGTAAGTCATAACCTATAAGTCACCTAAATTTAAGTCCCTAATCTAAGCCGCCACCCGCACATAAATTTCTGAATGCAATAAATACTCAGAATTTAATAAAAGATGTATTTCATGATTAGGCTGGGAAAATACCCCCTTGGTAAAAGCACGTAAATTATTAGTCAATAAATGCTGCTCCGGTGGCTGCATTCTGCCTAAGTCATAGCTGACAATATCTTCCACCTGCGAGACTGCTAAACCCATCAAAGCATTGCCCAGTTCTAATACCAAGACAAAATGACCGCTACCCTGACCCACACCATAACCATAGCTGGAACCTTTTTCCGTCGGGCTAAGTGGCCACGCTAATGGTGCTAAACCTAATAATTGCCCCAAATCCACTGTCCATATAGACTTGCCCCGCCACTGATATACCCCTAACACATAGGCAGGTAACTGGGGTACTGGCAAAATAGCGGTTGTTGTCACGATGACCACCTCCATCACCTCCAAGGCAGGCAACAGCAACACTTGCCCCTTTTCCAGATCACCGGCAACAAAACGTAAAAATTTTTCGCCTTGGGGAGGCGCGAGCAAATCCTGGGTGGATGATTCAACCAATGGGGTAAATCGAGGATTTAGCGATAAGGCACTGGCATCGATCATAGAAATACCTTACATAACACAGCAAATCACCGCAAACACTACCGTTAACTATGGGGATTAGTGGGACTTAGTGGGAGTTAATAAATTACCTAATAAATTTTGTAACTCTAATATTTCAATGGGTTTAGCCAAATAACCATCAGCCCCAAGCATATTGCCTAGTAATTGATCCGCCGCAGTGTGCTTGCTTGAACAAATTACTACCGGAATATTGCGCGTCCTAGCCTGATTTTTAAGCTGATAACACAACTCAAAACCACTTTGTCCGGGCAAAATTACATCCAAAATAATTAAGTCCGGTGCTTGATGTATCAAATGATTACTGGCCGCTTCTGAACTTTCTACTAGTATTACTTCAATAGCCATTGCTTGCAGATAACGACTGATAATCTGCCCATCCGTAATCCCATCTTCTACTACTAATACAGTAGTCAATTATTCCTCCCTATAGAGCACTTATTCGGCTTGATCCTGTGGCTTATTCAGGATTTCTAACTCTACTGCCAATCACTTTAGCACCAATTTTAGATCTAATTTAATATTAGTTGGTTAAATTATTTTGACATATATAATAAATTAGTCACGGATATTTTGATAGTTCAAATCCCGCTTAAAATATGGCTCTAATCCTGTTGATCAGATTAATATGGCAATTCTGATGCTGGTGAGTTACAGGCAAGGGGCTTAAGCCTCTTGTTGAGAAAGGTTAGATAGAAAAATTTTTACTTTACTAGACTGAAAAATGCTCTATACAACAATTTAATTATTGAAGTTAATTATAAAGGATTAATAATAGTTGGTGGCAGATCCAAAGATTCTAGCTCGACGTGATGTTTTGATGGATGCGAATTAGTATTGATCTTCGATGATGCTAAAGGAAATGATGCCATATTTGTTGTCGGTAAATCATGTACTAAACTGCTAGCAATTTCTTGCGCTGATTGATTTAAAGGTGATTGATTTACAGCGGTTAAATTTGGCTGTGACTGCGACGGATTAGCTGAATCGGACGAGGACAGATTTAAATGTGCTGAATTTTGGGGAGGGGAGTTTTTCGGAGATAAATGTTTTTGCACTGTCTCAATCACTCTAATCACATCAGAGGATTTAGATAAAAAATCTGAAGCTCCCGCTAGTTTGGCCCGCATTCGATCCACAATGCCATCATTACTGGTCAAAATAATAATCGGTGTGTGGCGCAAAGTCGGAACCCGCCTCAGTTGGGCACAAATTTCATAGCCATTGGCAATGGGCATCACCAAATCTAAAAAAATCAACTGGGGCTTAGCTTCAATCAAACGGGGCAGGACTTGCAAGGAGTCATGGACCGCAATAAAATCTAGCCCCATGCGCTCCACAATCTGTTTCAGGACTTTGGCGGTTTGGGGGCTGTCATCGACACAGGCAACTAGGGCTTTGCTATGGTTAGCAAATTGATTGGGGGCGCGCTCTTGAATTTCTGTAATCTGATCCCCCGGATCATTGCTAGGCAAGGTGGCAATGGGAGCCGCATCATTAACTCGCCCATAACTCAAAATATCCCGCACATGATAGGGGGCGAATGATTGGGCTAAAGCAACTAGCTCTTTTTTGGTGATAAAAGCCAACTCTCGTAAAGTGCGTTTACCATCAAGCAATGACACCATCGCTCTATAGGCATTGGGTGAGAGCATATCTTGCAACATATCAGCCCGTTTCAGTTGCGGGGCTAAGGTGGGTGACAGATCCATTAAGCCGCTATTGCCCCAGTTGAGCCACGCCTGCATTACCCTGTCTATGGTTGGAGCGACCGATAATAAAATTAATGGCTCTAAGGTGCAGTTTTCATCCATGTGGGAGTTAATTACTTGCACCGTGGCCTGCTGAAATAAATCAAACAGTACTTCTTGGACAATGCCATCGACTACAGTTACCACTTGCTCTCTAGTCAGGATTTGGCGGCGCATCAAAATTAGTAGCACTTGATAATCTACTTCCGGCACTTGATCAGACAAGCGCATCGCAAAGTTGAGGGCATCTAATTTCATGCCGCAATGACTCAAATGACGACGCAGCCGCCGATGGGGATGGATACCACCAGCCGCCCAGACAATCCGGCCCACTTGAAAGTATAAGGAGGTCACAGGGCCTTCTAAATTTAGATCAAGCTTGCCAGTAAACTGACTGGTACCACATTGGCTGATGGTTGTCACAAGGGAATGTACAGTCGAACTATCCATTGTTTTAGGGTGCTACGGTGAAGTTTCTGTAGCGGCAGATGCTGGAGATGGGGTCACTTCTATATGCATCTTAAACTAAAAGTTTGATTTCCTAATATGAGCCAAATCCCTTAGAGAAGATCATGAAGTAAATGACTAGTAGGACTTACGCAAACCAACCAAGAATTAAAGTTCTTGGCTCAAAGCAGAAAGTCAGTTAAAACTGACTAAAGCAAGCCTCAAATTAACTTTTTTCCACAGGTTTAAGGTTTTAGCTCGCCATTTATTGCAGGGCAAGCACTCCAAAATCTCAGCAAAAAATTGAGGTTTTGGAGGTGCGATGGTTGAATATACGGACTTCCGATCAGTCTCTTCCGCGATCCTTAAATAGATTCTAGACGGCAATGCAAAAATTTCTCTACACAGCGACTAAATATCTCTACTCCTGCTCCTAGAGCCGTTTCATCAAAGTCAAATCGAGAATGATGGTGCGGATAGGCTAAATCTTTGGCAGGATTGGCGGAACCCAAAAAGAAGTAACATCCCGGAACCGCTTCAAGGAAGTAAGACATATCTTCACCTCCCATAGTTTGACATTCAGGCACGACTCCCTCTGGGGTTTCCACTACAGAGGCTGCCACAGATTTTACCAGTTCGGCCATCGTTTTGTCATTAATTGTAGCGGGATAGAGCTTGTGATAGTTCAGTTCGTATTTAGCTCCATTAGCCTCACAAATCCCATTGATCACTTGCCGAATGCGTTCTTCTATTCGTTCCCCTACTTCACGACGAAAATAACGCACCGTACCACTAATACGAGCGGTTTGGGCAATGATATTTGTCGCCGTGCCAGCATGAAATTCACCAATGGTTAATACCGCTGATTCGAGGGGATTGATATTGCGCGAAACAATGGTATGCAGGGCATTGACAATCTGTGCCCCTACCACAATCGGATCAATGGTTTGCTGGGGTAAAGCCCCGTGACCACCGCGCCCTAAAATTTGGCAATAGAAGTATTCCGATGCGGCCATGAGCGGACCTGGACGCACACCCACTGTGCCAAGGGGCAGGTTATTCCATAAATGGAGTCCAATAATGGCATCAACATCAGGATTCTTTAAAACTCCAGCTTCAATCATCGGTTTAGCACCGCCGGGACCTTCTTCCGCAGGCTGAAAGATAATTTTGACAGTTCCCTTCAGATACTGCCTTTGTTGCCAAAGATAATAAGCTGTCCCCAAGGCAATCGCGGTATGTCCATCATGGCCACAGGCGTGCATCAAGCCATCAATTTGCGATTTATAACTGACAATGTTGGTTTCTTGGACAGGCAAAGCATCCATATCACCACGAATCGCTAAAACTGGATGTTGCTGATTTGCAATGGAAGATGCCGTACCTTCAATAATTGCCACAATCCCAGTTTTAGCAATGCCAGTTTGATGGGGAATACCCCAATTAGTCAGCTTTTCACTAATGGTTTGAGTGGTTTGAAATTCCTGAAATCCTAATTCGGGAAGGCGATGGAATCCCCTGCGCCATTGCACTAGTTGCGGTTGCAGTGCTTTAATGGCGGGGCGAATCTGGTAAGTGATGGAATCATCTAAACGATCATTAGCATCAGTGGAAGATAATTGGGGTGAAGTAATAACCATAATATTTGATTGCGTGAAATGTTTTTGGATGAAATTAGTTTTGACAAATAATCCACATCATCTATGTTAATTAAGAATGATGCATCAATACCTTGAAAGTCTTATTTTGCTGGCGAGGACTTGGCAATTACCTCTAGATACCTCTAAAGATTTATTATACTCTTCTCATTTTGGGACGGAATCTCTCCCGTTAATTCTTTTAATCTTAGATTGCTCAGATAAGAATAGGTAAAAATTTTTCATCTTTGCTGGAATGGCATTACTTCTAATGCGGCACTAACTATACTTAAAGCTACCACAGGCGCTGTGACTGCGGCTAAAATCCGTTTCCCTAAAGACACCGCCATAAAGCCCTGAGCTAAAGCTGCTGATTCTTCCGCTTTTGTCCAGCCTCCTTCTGCCCCAATCACCACTGTAATCGATTGGGGCATCATAGTATCAGAATCTAAATTGCTATCCCCGTAATATTTTTGGATCATTGTCAATATGTGTGCTGTGTTTTCATGGGTCACACATAGCAGATAAATATGTCCATAGTCCTGCCCGTGATTAATTGCCGAATCAGATTTGGTAACGCAGTGCTTGAGCCAATCTGACCAAGACTGTGGCCCATGAATTATCGGAACTGCGGTGCGACAAGCTAGCTCGGCGGCTTCTTGGGCGATGCGCTGCCACCGTTCTTGTTTAGCTGTGCTAGGGGGGGTGTGTGCTTTGAGCAGAGTTCGTTCCGTATAAAGGGGGTAAATCTCATGCACACCGATTTCTGTGCTTTGACGAATGATATCTTCTAAACCATTCCCTTTCGGCATTGCTATGGCGAGGTTTAAGTTAATGGGTAATTCGCACTCATGGGCTAAAGGTGCGATGAGGCGAAGTTGTTCGGTGGTGTTAATTTCCGCTTCCCACCATTGTCCGCGTAAACTGCTGTGGTTAACAATCGCAATAAATTTATCACCTTGGTTTAAGCGCAATACTTTCAATAAATAACGCTGTTGTTCAGGGAGTAAGGATAGAATTTGATTGGCTTGTGGTTCTCTATGACATTGTTCTTGGGTGAGGGTGAGGCGTTGCATCCGATGAGACATAGCTTAGAATAAAAAAACAAATAAGAAGATATAACAGATAAAATAGAACTCTTACTCAAGAGATTTTTACAGCAAATTTCGATCCAAGCCGCCACTAGTATAGTAATCTAAAAGCATCAGCAAAGCTCGAATAAAAAAGCTCAAATAAAGCACCCCGTCGTAAGTAGCGGGGTATTTTATTCAAAACAACTATCATACTTTGAATTAAGTTGGCTCATTCAGGTTTAACGGACTATCAATAATTAATCATTCAAATAATTAAGATTAAGTAATTAAAATCAAAAATCAGATGGATTGTGCCGTGACATATAGTCAATCAAATTAAGAATGGCACGGCTTGAATGCAATAAATAGCACCACCCCGTCAGGCATAGCATGCCACCCCTCCAAGGGAGGGGAATTACAGACAAGATTAAAATTCCCCTCCCTTGGAGGGGTACGCCGTAGGCGGGGGGTGGTCAAGTTATTTTAATGTGCCAAAATAATTTTAAATGACTATAATCACAAATTACTAGTTTGTTCTAGTTCATTGATCTAGTTAGTTTTGCTGATTAATCCCTGATTAATTTGTGTAAATAATAAATAATCACAAAATGATTTATTATTAAAATCCTCATCCTATTATTCATTAATATTAAAGAATATCACCCTAAAAATATTACTTTAAAACAGATTATTCATTGCCGCTTATGCTATGACCAGTTCTAATGCTTTCTTACAGGTTCTTCAAAATCGCGCCTTTTTATTTCTTTGGATTGCCCAGTTACTTTCTCAATTAGCCGATAAAATCCTCATTATTTTATTAATTGCTATTGCCACATCAGCTAATTATCAAGATTACCCCGTACCAGTTAATACTAGGGAATCTTTAGTCCTGATTGCCACTACCTTGCCTGCCGTATTTCTAGGCTCCATTGCGGGGATTTTTGCTGATCGATATCCCAAAAGGCTAGTGATGTTTTGGTGTAATGTATTACGTGCCGCGATATTATTTTTATTGCCTTTTTTGCCTAATTCATTAATTTTATTATTGGCAGTCACTTTTTTAATTTCCGTCTTAACTAATTTCTTTGCCCCTGCGGAACAGTCCGCGATCCCCTTAGTGGTCAATAAAGCCGATCTCATGCCTGCCAATGCCCTATTTACCATAACAATGATGGCTTCTTTAATTATTGGTTTTGCGATTGGTTCGCCATTACTTAATTGGGTGATGCATCTATCAGTTATTACCAAAAGTTTTGCGCGGGAAATGTTATTAGGTTTAATTTATACCGTTTCTGGCTTATGCATATTAGTCCTACCTCAAGATGAAGTACTTCACCCCAATTTAGCTAAACAAAGCGTAATTGCTGATCTTAAAGATGGCTTAGCTTATGTGCGCCAACATCATCTAATTGGTGGGGCAATGGTGCAGTTAATTCTGCTCTATAGTGTGTTGGGGGCAATGCAAAAGTTATCCCTTAATTTTGCGGAGTTGTTAACGAATAATCGTGATGAGTTTGGTTTTTTTGTTGCAGCCACCGGTATTGGCTTAGCTATTGGAGCATTAATTTTAGGGCAATTTGGGCAGCGTTTCGCCCATCGTCCTCTGCCATTGATTGGCTTTTGGGGGATGGCAGTTTCATTTTTATGTTTCGCATTAGTAAATAAATTATGGTTGGGGTTAATAGTCTGTTTATTTTTGGGTTTCCACAGTGCTTTAGTGGCGATTCCTATGCAGACGGCGATCCAAGAACATACTCCCGAACAAATGCGCGGCAAAGTTTTTGGGTTGCTCAATAATGGTGAAAATATTGCCGTGAGTTTACCTTTGGCTTTGGCGGCAGTGGCTTTAGATGTGGCGGCGGGGTGGTTGGGTAAACAGGTAGGGTTTCAGGTGGTGATGGTGGTGTGTAGCCTGCTGGTATTGGCTTTAGGCAATTGGGCTTGGCAACACACCCGCCGCGATATTGAGCCGATTTTATGAATCAATTGGCAACCAATTCATTCTAGGACTTTCTTTACCCCAAAAAAATAAACCATCGATCTTTACCATGTAGATCGGTGGTTTATTTTTGAGTTAACTTTAATTTTCAGTTTGAATGTCAGCCATTTGATCCTGATTTACAGCCTCTATCAATTCATAAAACAACAGCTTTGCAGCTTTGGCAGCGATCTGATTTCTGAGCAAGTTTACCCGCTGTTTTTTGGCTTTACCAACATCTAGCAGGTTGCCAAGATGTTGGCATGGTTCATGTTTTGAGCGTGCCCTCAGCGGCTCAAGTCTAGAGAATACCCACAACCAGAATGCCTTACGGCAAAAATCCGACCCACCAACAATAGATTTACTTTCCTTATCGCCACTGGATCGCTCTGTGGGTGCTAGTCCCAATGCCTTAGTAAATCGTCTCAAGCCTAAATGACGCTTAGTTCGTTTGTTGCGATCCTTCCGAGATTTGCCCCATTTCACCAACGGTTTGCCGTCGTCATCACAAAATCCACTGATAGGGAATATCTGGCTGATGATTGCCGCCTGTGTTCTAACCCCAAAACCCCATAGAGTCAAAACATTGCGGTATGGGGCAAATCTTGGATTATTTGGTAGTCCTAAACAAGTAGGACTTACGCAAAACCCAAATTGCCCTCATCCCCTTCTCCCAGAACGAGAGAAGGGGATGAGGGCTAGTTTTTAACATCAAACTCACATTAATTATCCGAATCGAGCAGTTTACAGATTCATAAACAGCACCACCCCACCAGCAGGCTTTAGCTGAAGAGGTGGTCAAGTGATGTGCAGAGCTTCAACCCTATGAAACCTAAAATAAACCAAAAAATCTCGCGGCAAACTTAGCTAGCATTGCTGTCAGTACTATCAGTCGGAGAGACTTCAGCATTTTCTACCTTACTCGATTCCCTTTTTTCGCGTTTTTTGCGCTCGGCTTCTACCAAATCCGCCATCATCTGCTGGGCTTGGCTGACTTTCTCTAGGTTGGAACGATACAAGTCAAGATCCTTGACCAGTCGATCTTGCCCTAAGTTCAATTTTTCGCCCACCTGTTTCAATAAAGCCTGCCGCTGTTCATTGTCAGCAATGGATTCGGCCGCGACTTTTTCGAGCAGTGTATACAAGCCAATGCCAAATAAACGGCTGTACTTGAATTTAGTATTTTGAGCAATGCCATTTAAGATCGCTGCCAAAGGCTCAGCACCACCATCTAAATCACAGATTAATGATTTAACTGCCTCTGGTTGATGCTGGGCCAAATCATTGAGCACTTGGGCATCTTGACGCAACTGGTCAGCGGAAAATTGTAAGCTATGGCAAAGGGCATGGAAAATTTGCGCTACATCTGCCTCTGGCTGGTAACCTGCCATGAAACGGTCAAAAGCACTCACGACCCCAAGGGCAAAAACTTGGTCATAGACAAAAAGTTGATTGACCCTCAGCAGGTGTAATTCCACCAACAATTCATCCACAATCCGCCGATAGACGGAGTTAACGGGCTTTGGGAAAGCCTGATAAAAATCGCGCTTGGTATCTGCAACAGTACGAACCGTATTCACGCTGAATATACACTCTACAAGGACTTAAACCATGATTGCACAAGATGGGAAACCTTGAATCTCTCTTACGAATAGATACGGGCCCATTGCGTCTGCTTGGCTGCCCTACAAGGATCGAATAGCTGAATTGGGATTTGATTAAGCCGCAAAATATAGTCAATCAAATTAAGAATGGCACGGCTTGAAGGCAATAAATAACACCACCCCGTCAGGCATAGCCTGCCACCCCTCCAAGGGAGGGGAATTACAGAGAAGATTAAAATTCCCCTCCCTTGGAGGGGTACGCCGCAGACGGGGGGTGGTCAAGTGCTTTTAATGTGCCAAAATAATTTTAAATGACTATAAAGTGTAAGACTAAGGTAAGCTGCCTCAGTCCCTAGGCTACTAAAATCTGCTAAACCTGCTCAGTGTTTTATTTTGGGGCTGACTCATGGCTGGTTTGCTCCATGACATATTGCTGTAATTGGGCACTGAGGAAAGGCACAGGAATTTGATTAATCACCTCGGCGGCAAAACCATAGATCAATAGCTTGGCGGCTTGGGTGGGGTCGATGCCTCGACTTTCGAGATAAAACAATTCCTCAGGGCTAAGCTGAGATACCGTCGCACCGTGGGCACATTTTACGTCATCGGCAATGATTTCTAGTTGGGGCTTGGTATCAATCCGTGCCTTATCAGACAGCAGCAAATTCCGGCTCATCTGACTAGAATTAGTCAACTGGGCCGCCCGGCTAACTTGGATTTTGCCATTGAAAATCGCATGGCTACGATCATCAGCAATACATTTGTGTAACTGCTGGCTCTGACCGTAGGGATATTGATGATTAATACAAGAATGGGTATCGGCCACTTGTCTGCCGTTAACCATCGCTAAACCAGATAGGGAGGTTTCAGTTTGTTCTCCCATTTGGCGGACATTCAGGTTATGGCGTGACAGCCGACTGCCTAAACAAATGCTTTGTTGCCGATAAACACTGTGTTTACTCTGGGCCACAGCGGTATTAGCGATATGAATTGCCGCTTGATCCTGTGGTTCACCAGAGACGAGAATTTTGGCATGGTTCACTTGCGCCCCTTCCCCTAACCAAATTTCTGCAACACTATTACAAAAATAACCCTCAGAATCCCCTTGATAAATTTCGATGAAGTTAAGCTGGCTTCTTGGTTCAGCAATCACCAAACAGCGGGGCTGAGCTAAACCATCGGCAGTGCTAAATACGGTAATGGGAATTGATACGGCTAAATCCTTGGGGACAAAAATCACCGCCACAGTGCTAAAACTGGCAGTATTTAGGGTGGCGAAGTAATCTTGGGTATCGGGGTGCTTGGCTAAATATTGCTCTAGCTTGGGCTGCCACTGCTGCCATTGGTCGGGGGGAAGTTGGGATAATTCGCCAATCAATAAGCCTTGAGCAATATAGTTCTCTAAGTCAACTTCTTCGTCAGGGGCACAGGTGACACTCTGACTACTAGCCACTTGGTTGAATGATTTGGCGATCTCCCCTAAGGCACTAACATCGGTATAACGCCATTCTTCATCGCGGGTAGTGGGAAATGTCAGAGTCGATAGTTGGCGATGGGCCGCCTTTTGCAGGGCTTGCAGCGATTGAGGAAACTTCATGGGCAATGCTGATTCCATAGCGGCAAATATAGCACTAGCAAAAGCTTTCCCATCCACTTTGGATTTGGCATGGTGACTCACGGGCAAACCCACTGCCGTATCCAACGGATTAGGCTCTGAGGCTGGATGGGGGGTTGGCTCAGTGGCAGAATCAAGTACTTCGTTCAACGGTTTATCTCACTGAAATTTTAGTTGTTGGGTTGGTTGGTGGTTGATTCGGGGTGAACTTAGGACTATGGCTTACACAGCGGCGACTTCTTCTTCCTTGAGCCAGTCATAACCTTTCTCTTCCAATTCCAAAGCTAATTCCTTGCCACCAGTGAGAATAATCCGCCCACCTTCCATAACATGGATAAAGTCCGGCACAATGTAGTTGAGCAACCGTTGATAGTGGGTAATCACCAAAGCGCAATTTTGGGGAGTGGAGAGGCGATTGACCCCATTAGCCACAATGCGCAAGGCATCAATATCTAAACCAGAGTCCATTTCATCAAGGATGGCGAGGGTGGGTTCCAAAATTGCCATCTGTAAAATTTCGTTGCGTTTCTTCTCACCGCCAGAAAAACCTTCATTGACACTGCGGCTCAAAAATGCCGGATTCATTTCCACGATGTTGAGCTTTTCTTGGATAAAGTCGTCAAAATCAATCAGGTCTAGCTCATCTAAACCGCGATGTTTCCGAATCATATTGCAGGATAAGCGCAAAAAGTCGGCATTGCTCACCCCCGGAATTTCCAGCGGGTACTGAAAAGCTAAAAACACCCCAGACCGCGACCGTTCCGCCGGAGCTAGATCTAACAGATTTTGTCCTTGGTAAATTACAGCACCACCGGTGACCGTATAGGCAGGATGTCCTGCCAACACCTTAGAAAAAGTACTTTTCCCAGAACCATTGGGCCCCATCACGGCATGAATTTCACCAGCTTTAATCTCTAGGTTCACGCCCTTGAGAATCGGCACACCATCAACCTCAGCGGTTAGATCACGCACCGACAAAATGACATCGCTATTTTCAATAATCATCCGAACTCATCCGCCTTTCACGGCGCTATTGTATAACTGCTAAGGTTTATTTTAAGCCTAAAGGGCACAATAGATTTGAATCTATTGATAAGCAGTGATGAATAGACTTAAAACTGGGAATAGCTCTAGGGCGTGTCGTCAATTAGGGTAAATGTGGGATAGGTTGAATATTTGATATATTCTTGGGCTGGAAAAGTACTTGCCATGCAATAAATCGCAAGCTAAAAGCAAACTATTTAAGAATTACTTGCTACTGTCAAAGACTTTAAGAGATCCCCCTCAATCCCCCTTAAAAACGGGGAAGAAGACAATTATCCCGTCTTTTTAAGGGGGGCTGGGGGGATCTAGATAATTCTTAAATGCTCTCTTAAAACTGTTGAAAGAGGTTGATTTGCGTAAATCCTAATTCCACATAAATATTTTATTTAATATTTTATTTGATATTTTATTTGGCTATAGTTCTTGAACTTCTTCCCAAGCAAATAACCAGAGCAAGATGGATAGCGCCGCAACTAACAACACTAACCCATCTAACCCACAGAGAAAAGATAACTTTTTGCTTATACCGTCGTTGCCACATCTGCCACTGCGTCAGTAGCTTCAGGACTTTTCTCTTCCGATGGAGGCACTACTTGCCAGAATTTAGGCAAATATTCACCCCAATTGTCCAGAATTAGCTTTGCCTTGGCGCTGCCAGTGCGGTCAAAACACATCTGGATTAGCTCCTGCAACTGCTTCTCACCGGCGGTGCTGCTAACGGGCTGCACTTTCAGGGTTTCTTGGCTCAAACGGCTCTTAAATTTGCCATCCTCATCCAAGAAATAGCCCAAGCCTCCGGTCATCCCTGCGCCAACATTGCGACCTGTCGTACCCAACACCACAATCACACCACCAGTCATATACTCGCAGCAATGATCGCCTGTGCCAGTTACTACCGCCTTTGCCCCAGAGTTACGCACCCCGAAACGCTCGCCAGCCCGACCATCCGCCAGCAGATAGCCGCCCGTTGCCCCATAGAGACAGGTATTACCCAAAATCGCCTGATCCGCCGGTGTGAAATTGACTTCCGTTTTTGGTTTAATGCTGATGCTGCCACCATTGATGCCCTTGCCCACATAATCATTAGCTTCACCAACCACATGGAGATGTAAGCCATTGATATTAAATGCACCAAAGCTCTGACCAGCCGCGCCATGAAATACCAGATTAAGGTTACTAGCTAAACCAGCGTTGCCATAGTGTTTGGCAATCACACCCGCTACCCGCGCACCGGTGGAACGATCAGTATTCACAATATCGACAGTCTTAGTGAAATCCAATTGCTGAGTAATAGCATTTTGTACGCCACTATCTGCCAGAATTTCATCATCTAAAACGGGCCCATTGCTATGGGAAGTTGCGGAATGTTCCAACCAGGAGCGATCAGTGCGGGTGTCTGGCAAGTCAGTTAAACAACGCACATCAATCTGAGCCGCATCCATTTTGGCTAATTTAAGATCAGCCCGCTTTGCCAATAAATCAGAGCGACCGATCACATCCTTCAAATGGCGATAACCCAACTGAGCTAATACCTGACGCACTTCTTCGGCAACAAAATAGAGGAAGTTCACCACATTGTCCGGCGTGCCGGGGAAACGCTTCCGGAACTGTTCCAACTGAGAGGTAACCCCGACAGGACACTTGTTGGTATGGCAAACCCGCGCCATGATACAACCTTCAGCAATCATCGCTGCCGTGCCAAAGCCATATTCTTCACCGCCAAGGAGCGCAGCGATCATCACATCCCAGCCAGTTTTAAAGCCGCCGTCAACCCGCAATAACACGCGATTGCGTAAAGCATTTTCCATCAAAACCGTATGTACTTCGGCTAAGCCCAATTCCCAAGGCGAACCAGCGTGTTTAATGGAACTCAAAGGCGAAGCCCCAGTCCCGCCGTCGTGACCCGAAATTTGGATAATGTCAGCATTAGCTTTGGCTACACCAGCGGCAATCGTCCCGATGCCAATTTCTGAGACTAGTTTTACCGAAACCTTGGCGGTGGGATTGATTTGATGCAAGTCATAAATCAACTGCGCCAAATCTTCGATGGAATAAATATCATGGTGGGGAGGCGGCGAAATCAGGGGCACACCAGCCTTAGAGTGACGCAATTTCGCAATGTAATCACTCACTTTTGGTCCTGGTAACTGACCACCTTCACCAGGTTTAGCACCTTGGGCGACTTTAATTTCCAATTGATTGGAACTGACTAAATAGGAAGGCGTAACCCCAAAACGTCCCGAAGCTACCTGCTTAATAGCAGAATTCGCTGTATCCCCATTGCGTAAACCCTTAAGGTGAGGGAAAGAAGTAGAAAGTCCCGCATCATCGACATCTTTAATGGGATTATAACGAATGGGATCTTCGCCACCTTCACCACTGTTGGATTTACCCCCAAGGCGATTCATAGCAATAGCCAGAACTTCATGGGCTTCCCGTCCCAATGCCCCCAAGGACATCGCACCGGTACAGAAACGCTTGAGAATTTCCGAAGGTGGTTCCACTTCATCAATCGCAATAGGGCTACGATCACTACGGAATTCCAATAAATCTCGCAAAGCCGTAGGAGGACGCTCATGCAACTGCTTCATATACAGTTCGTAATGGCTGTAATTGGCAGCGATGTGTTGACGATTTTCGGCACTGTCAAGCTGACCATTTTCGGTGGCTAGGGTATAGCCATTGACTGCCTTATGCAGGGCTTTGGCCATTTCGGGGCTGTTCATGTGATATTCACCGCTAGGGCGATATTGCACAAAACCGGTATTAATCAACTTCTGACTCTGCAATTCTGGGAAAGCATTGTGATGGAAACTCAAGACCTCAGCAGCAATATCTGTCAAGCCCACGCCGCCAATTTGCGAAGTAGTGCCCTTAAAGCACAGATCGATTACTTCTGAGCCGATGCCGATCGCCTCAAAAATCTGCGCCCCACTGTAGCTAGACAGCAAAGAAATCCCCATCTTCGAGAGAATCTTTAACAAACCGGCTTCCACAGCTTTACGATAGCTATTTTGCACCGCTGTAATAGAAGTGGCTTTGATTTTACCCTGGGCCATTTGGGTTTGGGTCTTGGTCTTGTGCCACCAATGACGCACGGTTTCTAATGCCATGTAAGGACAAATGGCACTAGCTCCATAACCCACCAAACAAGCAAAATGATGGGTACTCCAACATTGGGCGGTTTCGACGATAATGGAAGTCTTCATCCGTAAGCCTTCTTTAATCAGGCGATGGTGGACGGCTCCTACAGCCACTAAAGGCGGAATATAAGCCTGATCTGCGCTTAAACCCCGATCACTGAGGATCAATAATTTACTGCCATTTTGCACTGCTGCGACTGCCGCATCGGTCAAACTAGCAATAGCAGCGCCCAAGGCTTCCTTACCGCCAGCCACTGGGAACAACATGGCTAAAGTAGCTGTGTCATAACCTAAATTGGTAATGCTGGTTAGCTCTGCCTCATTGAGAACTGGGGAAGGGATTTCAATCTGATCCGCTGCTGCCCCCGTGGGTTCCAATAAATTACCGCGACCACCTAAAAACATCTTCAAAGACATCACTGTGCCTTCGCGCAAGGGGTCGATAGGGGGATTCGTGACCTGAGCGAACCGCTGTTTAAAATAGTCATAGAGCACATGGGGCCGTTGCGACAGTGCTGCTAAGGGAATGTCATCCCCCATACAAAATACTGGCTCTTTCCCATCTTGAGCCATGGCTTCGATGACCATTTCCACATCTTCGAGGTTATAGCCAAATGCTGTTTGATAGCTCACCACCTGATCCGCAGCTAGAGCCAAATCTTCGCCAAAGGGAGCCGCTGCCAACTTCTTGCGATATTGCTTGATCCATTCGCCATAGGGATGCTGCTTCGCGACCCGTTCCTTAATGTCCCAATTTTTGAGAATCTCATTGGTGGTCAAGTCAACGGCGATAGTTTGCCCAGGTCCAAGCTTGCCTTTTTCGATAATGTCGGCTTCATTCACTGGCACAGTTCCCGCCTCAGAAGCCACAATCACCAAGCCATCTTTGGTAATGCAATAACGCGCCGGACGCAAGCCGTTCCGATCCAAAGCCGCGCCGACAATTTTGCCATCACTAAAAGCCAGCAACGCCGGACCATCCCAAGGTTCCTGCAAGCCGTCGTAATATTCGTAAAAGTCCACAATTGACTGGCGATCTGCCAAATCCGGCTGATTTTCGTAGGCTTCCGGCACCAAAATCATGATCGCTTCTAAGGGGCTGTGACCCGTTTCTACCAATAACTCGAAAACGTGATCCAAATTAGCCGAGTCGCTTTCGTTAGGCTTGAGTACTGGCACAATATCCTTAATCCGCTGGCTCCAATTGGGATGGGATAAATCCTGTTGCCGCGCTGAGAACCAGTTGACATTGCCCAACAGCGTATTAATTTCGCCATTGTGACCCAAGAACCGCATCGGTTGAGCTAAAGGCCACTTAGGCATGGTATTCGTGCTAAACCGCCGGTGATATACCGCATAGGCAGTCACATAAGCTGGATTAGCCAAATCTTCATAAAACCCATCCAACACCGCCGAGCGCACCATGCCCTTATAGACAATGGTCAGGTGCGACAACGACACAATATAAAAATCGCGATGCCATGCTGGGAACTGCTGCTCTACCACCAACTTGACCCGCCGCCGCACGATGTAAAGCAACCGCTCAATCGTCCCGGCATCGGCACTGTCAGCAAACGTGAAAATTACCTGTTCAATTTGCGGTTGATTTTGCCGCGCTTGGGGCCCCAAAATCTCTGGTTTAACCGGCACATTGCGCCATCGCAAGACAGTCACCCCTTCCTCTTGGGCTACTTGCTCGGTAATTTGCCGACATTCCGCCGCACGGGCCGGATCTTGGGGCAAGAAAAACATCCCCACTGCGGCATGATTAGGATCTAGATCCGGAGTTTCTGCCTGCAACAAAGCCCAAGGAATCGCCGTCATCACCCCAGCACCATCGCCAGAGTCTTGGTCAGCACTACAACCACCGCGATGTTCCACACAGGTTAAAGCGGTCAGGGCATTTTTTAAGATCTCGTGGCTAGCACGCCCAGCTTGGTCAGCAATGAAACCCACCCCACAGGCATCCCGCTCTTCCACTAACCAACTGGGGCCCTGGATGCGAGTAGGGGGGCGCATGGGGTTTGACTGACTGACATTTTCGGTGGGATTAACGCGACTTGCTTCCATTCCTATTGCTCGTTGCTACTGTAAATGTAATTGGGTGATTGGGTTAGTGGGGGTTAATTGGCAGTTGATGATTATAGTATTGACAGGTTGCTTAGGTAGTAAGCGCTAACAACATTGGGTAAAGCCAATGCCGTACCCGGATGTAACTCATAAATTTCTAGCCAACAAGTCTAGGTTAGCCAGTTAATCTAGCCACTGATCACACTGACTCAAACTATAGACACAATTTTAGCCCTACAAATATTCTATTGTGCCATTGTGCGTAGAGGCAGATGTTTTTAGGTTTACAGTTTTGTTAATTGTGGGCTGATTCTAAGAAATCATGGGATCGCTAAACTAGCCCAAACTCCTCACAGGCGGGCAAAAAGTTGCTATTTTCGTGATTGGATCGGCTCAGTTTGAGCAAAGCAAATCTTTGCAAAGATGTTAGGGCTTGCCATTGTTTGGCGGTAATGGTTACGCCATTGGTTTGGGCTTGGTGCAATATTTCATCGGGGATCTCTGGTAAATCCCAAGGGTGGGGATCGGCGATGGGCAGATCCGCTGGATAGGCTTGGCCATATTGCCAAACCAGTTGGCGCAGATTTTGGCGATAAGTATTTATTTCCGCTAAAGTTTCACAGGGTTGGGTGGTGATGTGCTGGCGCTCAGTCAAGGAAAACTGATGCCAATGCTGTAACTTGAGCTTAACGCCGCACCGATCTAGTTTGTAACGGACTACCATCGGGATACAGCGCAAGGCATCGACAAAATCTGCTTCAAAGGCAAAGAAAGTCATTTATCTGGCTGAAAAGTTGATCACTTTAACGATAGCGAATAATATCGGCATTAATCCCTAAGTTACTCAGGGTTTCAGTGAGTTTTTCGGCATCTTCCCCTTCGCTAAACGCACCCACTTGCATCACGATCTGTTGCTCCCAAACGGTACGAAAGGCGTTAGGGAAATTTTGGCGCAATTGTTGTTCGGCAGTTACCCCATTGTCAAGGGACACAATCACTTTAAACTGAATCGTCCGCCCCGTTAACGGATCAATGGGGCCCAAGGGTTGGGGTTTTTGTTCGCTCAAGCGGGCAATTTGGGGGCGTAAATGACGACGATCAATGGTTCGTGGCGCACTAGTTTGATTGTCCGTTGTTGTTAAATTACGGCTCTTGACCGTAGCTGTGGGTGCGGCGGCTAAGGCATTGGGGGGCAAGCGACGGATCGTAGTTGGGGCATTAATGCTGAGGTTAGCACGAATTTTTCTAGGATTAATTTCGTTGCCAGCGGCGGGAATTGCATCTTTATTCAAGCTGATAATATCAAATTCGTTATTATCTCGGATGCGATTGCGCCCAAGATGGTTATTTGTACCGAGATCAGGGATTTGTCCCTGTTGGGTTAATATGGCGACTCCGTAGCGTTGGTTGCCAAAAACCTGATTACGTCGCATCACTACGCGGGCATTTTGGCTAATCATCACCCCATCGAGATTATTGCTGATGCGGTTACTGGTGAGCAAAATTTCGGCATTTTCACTCAGGTGTAACCCTGTGCCAGTGTCATCAAAGACATTCTGGAAAATATCACCCTGACTTGTTCCCATGGCCCAAATGCCGTGGCGCAGATTTTCACTAAAGGCGTTGCGGCTAATCATGGCTTTAGTATTGCCCACTAAAACGATGGCATCCTGCTGGCTATAGCGCAAAAATGACTGCTGAATCACCACATTTTGCACCGATTCAAGCCAAATCCCAAACCCATTAGGTTGCTGATTGCCAACGGTTACGCCTTCGAGTCGGCTATTTTGTCCCATAATCACCGCGACTGATCTTGTCCCCAAGGTGGGACTATTAAATATGCCACCGCCAATAATAACGACGTTACGCCCCTGATCATCAGTGTTGCCCCGCAGCGTCACGCCATCGGGGATATTAAGGGGGAAAGTTTCGCCGCTGTTTTCGTCGTAGCGTCCGGGTTGCAGTTGAATGATCGTGCCTGCATTCGCCGCCCTTAAAGCCGCAGTGATTGAGGAATAAGGCTGTTGTGCTGTCCCTAGGGTAATCTGATCTTCGTTAGCGATGGGTTGGGAGTTATTTCCTGTGAGGCGATCGCTGACTGTACCCCGTGGGGCCACGAAAATAATATTTTTGCTAGCATTTTTAGAGCTAGGCTGATCCGCACTATTACTAGCTACAGTTAATCGCTGACCATAGACAGGTGACAGCAGCGCTAAGTCCCCAGTAACCACACCTAAACCAACGATACTGCTGCCAATCATCCCGAGGCTGCGTACTAACCATGTCATACCCATGCAGTTTGGTGATTTGGTTGGTTGGTTAACCAATGGTTGGGTGATCGGATAGTGAGTGTTAGTGGGGAAAGGATAAAGTACCATAAGTATTACTAAGAGCGGGTTTGCTGAGCTAGAAACGTTGCTACGATTGAGCTAATTGCTAATTTCCTTAACTGTTTTGTTAAGTTTTTCGCAGAATTAACTAAGCTACTTTGTAGCAAAAATTAACTATTAGCTATTGACTCCCTTGCCAGAGTAACTAAATTTCTGTCATTTGGCAAAGTCTAAAAGTCGTAGTTCTAGGAAAATTCAGCAAGATCGCTCAGTCTAAATGGTTGATGTATGATTTACCCTTTCACGCCAGATCCCGCTTCGGAAGGGATCACATACCGCTGCACAAACAGAAATAATACTAAAACCGGCACGATGGAAATTGCTGATCCAGCGGCAATTAAACGCCAATCTTCGGCAAAGGCGCTGGCTAAACTGGCGATACCACGGGGCAATGTGTATAACTCCGGTTGATCGACAATAATCAACGGCCAGAGAAAATCGCCCCACATCCCTACAAATGTGAATATAGCCAGTGTGGTCAAAGCAGGACGCACCGCCGGTAGCATGACGTGCCACCAAATGCCCAAACTAGAACAGCCATCAATTCGCGCGGCTTCTTCCAATTCTTTGGGCACACCTAAAAAAGCCTGTCGCAACAAAAACACGCCGAACGCTGACACCACATAGGGGAAAATTAATCCGGCATAGGTATTTTTGAGTTGTAACTGCACCGCCAAAATATAAAGCGGGATCATCGTAATTTGAAAGGGAATCATCGTTGTGCCGACAATGCCCCAAAACAGCCATTGTTTACCGCGAAATTCAAACCGTGCCAAGGGATAAGCCGCCAACGCACAGAACAGTAAATTTAAGCCGACGGTAATTGTGGCCACAAGAAAGCTATTCCAAAGGTACAAATCAAAGCGGGCATTGTGCCAGACCTTTTGGAAATTTTCGAGGGTGGGTTGAGATGGCAAAAGCTGCGGCGGATACTGGAAAATATTCTCAGTACTGGATTTAAACGCGGTACTGACCAACCACAGCACCGGAAACAGCATGACTACGCTTAAGGTAAGCAGCAATAGCATCTGTAATCCAGTGCTGAATTTTTGTCGCCATTGAGTGGTTGATTGGGCTGAGGCGGTCTGTTTTTTAATAAAAGCCATGGCGCTGAAACTGAAAACCCTAAAAGTTACGGTGAATTGTTTTTGATCTTCTAATACTTTAGGCAATCCAGTGTCCCAAATCGAAACCAAGGGACTCTAAAGCAGGTTCGTAAGTTAAAGCTAAAAAGTTGATTATTCCGAAATAATTAAGTTCTAGATCGGTTGTAGTAATGCATCAATGACAAGATTGCAATGTTCTACCATTTTATGACTCACCTTACGCAGATAGAAAATCTGCCCTCATCCCCCAGCCCCTTCTCCCAGA
>JBAXSK010000229.1:0-6603 GCA_037130765.1 Pseudanabaena sp. ELA607 | reverse complement strand
CCCCTCCCTTGGAGGGGTACGCCGCAGGCGGGGGGTGGTCAAGTGCTTTTAATGTACCAAAATAATTTAAAACGACCAGATCATCTGGAATCAGCTAAAAGATTCGTAATTGTTGTGCCTAATTGTTTCAGGGTAGATGGTTTAGCTAGGTACTCATTAGCTCCGGCTAATAAATCCTATGATAATATTTCATTTTAATTAATTCCAATTATTTTTTCTTCTGGCTCACCATGACAAATTGATTACGTCCTTTCTCTTTAGCTTGATATAGAGCTTGATCAGCCAGTTCAATTAAACTACTACTATTTTGATTTGTGATTGGTTTAATAGCGGCAATACCAAAACTAAGCGTTAAGTATGGACTAACAGATGAGGCTACATGGGGTAACTTTAATTCAGATAAACTTTTCTGGATACGCTCTACAATAGCAATGGCTTGTTCAGCTTTAACATTGAGTAAAGATATAATAAATTCTTCTCCTCCATATCGTGCTACAATATCTGTCATACGTTTACAATCATTATGAATTAAATGTGCCACTTGACGTAAACAGTCATCACCAGCTTGATGTCCATAGGTATCATTATATTTTTTGAAGTAATCAACATCACACAAAATCACAGTGATCCATTGCTTTTCCCTGATTGCTAAATGCCAGTCTCGGGAGAAATACTGATCAAATAATCGTCGATTACCAATCCCTGTCAGCGGATCAATAATAGTTAATTCCTTTAACCGTTGATTAGCTTGAGTTAATAGGTTTGTCGCCAACTGAAAAATTCTTGAATGAGCCACTAACAATTGATGAATATCCACAATCTTGTAATAATGTTGAGAATCTTCTACAACAATTGGCTCGTCAAGCAAGTTACTGGGGCGCTTAAGAGATTGTTGTACGGCTTCGGTGATGAGAGTATCTTCCGGTAAAATCAGATGGTCTACTTTAGTATATTGATACAATTGAGATAATGGTCGGCAGAGGAATAATTCTAATCCGTAAGGTCGGCTCATTTGCTCCAAAATTCGCCGCCTTGAAAGGAGTCCAACTAACTGCTTTTGTTCCATTAATAATACCCCAGGAAGTTGAGGATTGGAACTGAAGCTTTTGAGAGCAAATTTTGCTTCGGTCGTAATATCCAGTTGATACTGATATAATTGTAAGTCTTTAAGTGTAGACTCTAAAGCAATTCCTGGAGTTACATCCTGAGAGCAAATAGGATTAAAAAGTACTTGATCAAAAGAGTCATCAGAGGTTTTATTAAGTTCTTGATTAAACATTTGTTCTAATTCCTCATCATAAAGAATTTGACCTGTCATAAACTTTATCCTCTAAATCTCTAAATGAACCTCCAACATAAAAATAAAATGCTAAACATTAACTAGGATATACCACATCAAATATATCAGATGTAATCTTATTTAATCTAGCGCTTCGAGATTAAATTACTTAAGCATTGCTAATTAGGTTAATATGAATGTAGCCTCATTTTTTATGCACCTATCATCTAAAATTAATTTAAAACCATATTTCAGCATATTTCCTATTAATTGATGTAAATTCAATGCGATAAAATAACAAAAGTATAAAGCTTACCTAGCAAAGATTATAGGCGTTTATTAAAGACTTATTTCTCAAAAAATATTTGAATAAATTTTTGAATACTTTTATTAATATTGCAGCTATTTATGAGGTGAATTTTTAGGGATTAATTCGATGGAAATATTGACTTCAATTTCATCAAGCAATTAATCAACTACCTGAGAAAATGATTGATTATCTAAAGGTTAATAATAGACTAATAAATAGTAAATCAAAAGTGATACAAATCTAAATTATAGTTGTTTCAGTTAAGGACAAAACAGCAAAAGAGGCAAATAAACAGATCATATAGCGGTTTTCAGTCTAAGGTACGCATGGTTCCTATCTAAGCTTTCTAAACAAGGGGCTTAAATCCTTTGCCTGTAACTCACCAGCATGAGAATTGCTATATGTTCGTGCGATTTATTCTTAGTCGGTCGGACATCTTGTCTGACAAGGATTCTAAATAAAGTCTTATTTTTATCTTAATTAACGATAACATTTCAAAAATCCTGTATTATCTTGAAATAGTTAAAAGATTTGTAACTGTTGCGCCTAATTGTTTCAGGGTGACTGGTTTAGCTAGATACTCATTAGCTCCAGCTAATAGGCATTGTTCACGGTCTCCGGGCATTGCCAAAGCGGTTAAAGCAATAATGGGAATATCACTCAATTCAGGAATGGCGCGAATTTGGGTAATCGCTTCTAAACCATTCATATTAGGCATTTGAATATCCATCAAAATAATATTCGGTTTATATTGTCGCGTCATGTCTAAGGCTTCTAGACCATTACGAGCAACTAAGAAGCGATAACCGACATAAGCGAGATAACTAACGAATGTTTTGATATTGATTTCATTATCCTCTGCGACTAAAACTAAAGGCGTATCAGTTTGTGCTGAAGATGTTTCCTTAAATGTCAAGCTTTCTAAGGCAAAGACTGGATCTACAGCAGAATCAAAGAGCGAGATAGCACTTGGTTCTACAACCCTTGTACCATCAGGGATGATTCCTACAGCAGTAGCTATAACTTTATGGGAATTAATGCCCTTAGATGGTTCAGGAACTGATGGATTAGTCAAGGGAGAGTTAACTGATTTATTTTCTAATTCTAGGCGCAACAGATCAATTTGGGCTAATGACTCTATACTAAATTGGGGTACTTCCTTAATAGAATGATTCTGTTCCACCGGTTGATAAGGTAAAGTTAATGTAAAACAACTGCCTTTGCCAACGGCGCTAGATACCTCAATAGAACCATTTTGGGCTTCCAAAAGTCTTTTAACTAAAGCTAGTCCTAAACCAGTGCCACTATATTGCCGCGTTAAACGGCTATCAATTTGTACAAATGATTGAAATAATTTTGGTATATCAGCTTCAGCAATGCCAATACCTGTATCAATTACCTGGAATTGCAGATAATGATTTTCCGTATTAACAGTCATAATCAAATTAACCCTGCCACCTTTTGGAGTGAATTTCACAGCATTATTCAGTAAGTTAATCAGCATCTGTCTTACCCTCAGGGCATCAATGCTAATAAATTCAACCGGTGAGATAACCTCTACGTTAACTTGAATCTGTTTTTCACTAGCCATCTGCTGCACAAAACGAATACTAGAATGACATAGTTCATGGACTGAACTAGGCATCAGTTGTAATTTGAGATTACCTGATTCAATTTTGGCTAAATCAAGAATATCTGTAATTAAGTCTAGTAAATGGCGGCCGCTTTGATAAATATTACTAATCACATCCTTTTGCTCTAAGGAAACTCGACCAAATATTCCCTCTTCTAAGCCTTCAGCAAATCCTAAAATCGCATTCAATGGTGTGCGTATTCATGGCTCATATTAGCCAGAAACTCGCTCTTAGCTTGATTGGCGGCATCTGCGACCCTCTGGGCAGTTTGCGCATTCTCTAACAGTTCCGCTTGATATAAAGCTACTCCTAATTGTGAGGCAACTTGCGCCACAAATTCAATTTCACTATCTTGCCATTCCCGTGGTCGCGAACATTGATGAATGCACAATAAGCCCCACAGATCATCTTTAATGCGTAAAGGGAGAATGAGATTAGCGCGTACTTGAAACTGTTCCAAAATCGCGACGTGACAATCTTGTAATCCAGACTGATAAATGTCATTGACCACCTGAATTTCGCCCTGTTTATAATACATGGCATATTCTCCGCCAAAACAGTAATCTACCACTTTGGTCGCTAAAGCTGAAGTATAACCCGGTAATACATCCTCAGATACAAATTCACCACAAGTCCAATTGGAATTAGGATCAAATCGGAAGATCCCCACGCGGTCGGCATTGAGTAAGCGCCGTACTTCTTGGGTTGTGGCCGTAAAAATATGATTTAAATCAAGGGATTCACGGATTTTACTAATTACACCCGCAAGGGTTTGTTGCTGTTCTTCCATTAAAGGCAGTTGCTTGGCTTGCTTTTGGGTGATTTCTAAAAGCTGGGACTGTTGCAGAGCATTACCTAAATGTGCGCCAACTTGGTTCACAAATGCCACTTCCGAATCTTCCCAAACTCTCGGTGCTGAATGTTGATAAATCCCCAATAGTCCCCAAAGTTGCCGCCCGACAAATAAAGGCACTACCAAAAAAGCCTTAATTTGATAATGTTCTAAAATTTCCAAATGACACGGTGATAAATTGGCGGTATATACGTTAGGCACAGCAGAAATTTCCCGCTGGCGATAACGTCCTCCTTTGGTATGTTGCAAGTAAGTATCGTTCCATACGGTGCGGGTCGCTAAAATGATCTTTGCCCACCCCGGACTAACCGCATCCACATTAGCCATAAATCCCCCGCCCCAATCGGCATCAAAGCGATAGATGGCAACGCGATCCACCCCCATTAAATGCTGCACTTCTTGGGTAACAGAACGGAAAATAGTTTCTAAATCCCAAGTATTTTGTAACCGCCCTAAGATTCTGGCTAAAGTGCGTTGCTGATTGCCGACAATATTGGCATATTCTAACTCCGCTGTGCGAATTTCCACCTGTTGCGCTAAATTAGTATTGAGAACTTGAATTCTTTCATACAGGCGATGTTGATTGATCGCCACCGAAAATCTTTCTGCTAAAGCTTCAGCTAAGCGTTGGTCTGCTTCCGTCCATTCTTGAGCTTGTCCTTGCTTAATTTGTCGCCAAGCTTCAAAAGACTGACGGGGAGACATTTGCCGCTTATCAGGATTATGAATGCCTGCCCACACTAATTCTAAATCCACATCACGGCGAAAGATGGTTAAACAACCAATGATCTCTATACCAAATTTTAAAGGAATAATCAAAATGCCGCGAATGTTAGTTTTCGCAAAAGCTGGAGCCAGAGTGCGCAATAATGGCTCATGGTAAATGTCAGGAATTGCCCAACATATATGACTACTGAATTCATGACGCGGTAGACTTTCATTAAAACCATACATCGACCGCATCCACGGCACAGACCAAGGAATAGGTGCAGCCTTATTTTCTTCGTTATAATCCTCGCTCCCTTTTAAAGCAAGTAACTGTGGAGTCACAGAAGTTAGATAATTTTGCCAAATGAGATTTTCTTCGATATATCTGCCAGTACCATCTTCAATCTCATCGGGCTGAATGCCAATAGTATACAACTCACGATTTTTTAATACTTTTTCATAGGGCAAATCAACTGTTTGTGACTCGGCGCTGTTTTGCTCCATTGAGTTGATTTTATTACCTAAATTATGTTCCCATCGTAAAATATGTTTAGGTAAATAAAGTCTG
This sequence comes from Pseudanabaena sp. ELA607, assembly GCA_037130765.1. Classification (GTDB taxonomy): domain Bacteria; phylum Cyanobacteriota; class Cyanobacteriia; order Pseudanabaenales; family Pseudanabaenaceae; genus JBAXSK01. The sequence goes on along the minus strand of JBAXSK010000229.1, from coordinate 1,251 downwards.
CCACCAACGCCCTGAAAGATACTAACTGTTTCGGTTAAAGCAGAATGTAAATCAATTGTAGAAGTTACATGAAGCAAGGTGGTAATGCGATTGATATAAGCTTCTTGTTGAGCTTGTTCCTGAACGTGCTTGAGTAAAACAGATTGGGTAATTGCAATCGAAACTTGATCTACTACGGATTGAATTAATTCTAATTCTTCTAATTTCACCGCACGAGGTTCCGCATGATGGGAAACTAATAAACCCCACAGATGCTCATTAGACTTTAAAGAAGGTAAGGTGTCATTGTAGGATTTACTGGACTCAATGACAATAGGCACAACAATGGAAGCATAAACTCCCATAGCACGCATATATTCTAAATGACATAAATCTACTGGGCGATAACGAATATCTGTATTGTGGTCATCGATAGTTGTGCCATTAGCATAATGTGGCAGATAGCTCACACCAATTTGCTGCTGTTCCAAATCAATAATTGTTCGCTGTTTGGCGCTGAGATACATCTCTCTGGCAAATAAGGGAATATCATCCGCAGGGAAATGTAATCCTAGTAACGATGGCAGCCGATTTTCTGCCAAAGCCTCCGCAATCACTAAACCATGACCATCCTCTTGAAATTGATAAATCTTGACTCGATCAGTACCCAGAAAAGAGCGTACTTCTGCCACTGTCGCTGACAAAATTTCATTTAGTTCTAGGGAACGACGAATCCGATTGGCAATCCGATTTAATAGTTCTTGCTGTGTCAATTTAGATGAACTACTGTTATCGTTTGCATCGTTGTTAATATATGAAGTATGAGAGTTCATCTGAATATTCACCAAAATTTATTAAGCAAGAATTTATGAAGCGAATTTATCAAAAATTAAGTTAGCCGTCCCATCTTAGCCATTAGATGAATTTTATATAGTGATTTCTTAATTGATGTTTTATACCCCAGAAGCCTGAGTCACTTGTTAATGAAGATCAGCGACACTTTATTGACTTATAATTCACTACAGCAATCTTTTAAATGTGGTCTAGGCAAAGGTATATAGCTAATAATATCACAATTGGCATTGTATTTTAGCTGTCAAATTTCACCCAAAAATATCTTTTAAACGCCTTTATAATATCTCATGGGATGGCACCACGACAGAAAATAATCTTGGATGTTTCCTAGGAAGCCCTGAACCTAATTAGACCATGATATACTAAGGAAATATAAACCACAACATATCCTGCAAACAGCAATTCAAAATATGTGAT
>JBAXSK010000228.1:0-6617 GCA_037130765.1 Pseudanabaena sp. ELA607 | reverse complement strand
CATTACAATGCCTCGCTTTCAGCCTAAACATTACTTTGCATCACTACCAGAAATTTAATCTATACCCGCCCATGTCCAAGTGAGATTACCATCTTTGACTTCTTTTTTGAGAATGACAGGTGTAAGCATATTTGCATCATACATCCCCGTCATGTCTAAAATCAGATATTTGAGGGATATACCTTTAAGGTCAATGGTTTGGCAAAGGCTACATTGATAGAATTTAGGCTGATGATTTGGGCGATCGCTAAGCTCAGTAAAAATACAGTTTTGCCAATTATAATTTCATTATTTGATTGCCGCAGAGTTTTAAAATCTAATTAGTTCGTCATATAGCGCTATTTGGAGCTATTTAGAAGCCCATGTTAAGGAACCTATGATAATTCGATTATTCCAAACCCAAGATAGCGATCGCATTGCCCAGTTATTCCATGATACGGTGCGCGAGGTGAATATTCGTGATTACTCACCCTCACAGGTAAAAGCATGGGCTCCCGATAACCTATATTTCACCAACTGGACAGAAGACTGCACGAATAGCTTTACCTATGTTGCCGATGAAGCAGGAGAAATCATTGGGTTTGCTCAGCTAGAAGCCAATGGTCATATTGACTGTTTCTTTTGTCATAAAGATTATCAGCGCTGTGGAGTGGGAACGCGGCTATATCGAGCGATCGAAGCAAAGGCTTTAGAGTTAAAAATAGAACTCTTATTTGTGGAAGTGAGCATTACGGCGAGAGCTTTTTTTAAGAGTCGCGGATTTGCGGTAGTTAAGGAGCAGCAAGTATCCTGTCGAGGCGAAAAGCTAACTAATTTTGTAATGGAAAAGTCTCTAGGAAAGTATCTAGAGAAGAATCAATTTGTAGTGGCAACTTTCTATCATTTCGCGGAGCTAGAGGATTACAAGGCAATGCGATCGCCAATTACAGATTTTTGCAATAGCCATGAACTTAAGGGCGTAATTTTACTAGCGTCAGAGGGGATTAACTCGACCATTGCAGGTAGTCGAACAGGTATTGATGCTCTATTAAGTTATCTACGTTCCGATCCGCGTTTGCAGGATCTAGAACATAAGGAAACCTACTGCGATGTCATGCCCTACAACAAGTTGCGAGTAAGGCTAAAAAAGGAACTAGTAAAATTTGGAGTGACAGGTATCGATCCTAGCAAAGAGGTAGGAACCTATGTCGAACCCAAGGATTGGAATCAGTTAATTGCCGATCCTGAAGTGATTGTCATCGATACGCGCAATATTTATGAAGTTGAGTTTGGCACTTTTAAAGGAGCGAGCGATCCGAATATCGACTTTTTCCATGAGTTTCCTAAATATGTCGAGGAGAATTTAGGAGCTAATAAGCATCAAAAAATCGCCATGTTCTGCACGGGTGGCATCCGTTGCGAGAAGGCTAGTGCCTATATGTTAGCTCAAGGCTTTGATGAGGTTTATCATCTCAAGGGCGGCATTCTCAAGTATTTAGCGGAAGTTCCCCCAGAAGAAAGCCTTTGGGAAGGCGAATGTTTTGTTTTTGACGATCGCATTGCCCTTTAATTTTGAGGTGTAGCTTATACAGTTGATTAAAACTGGGTTTTAGGTGAGAATCATTTATAAAAAAAATTATAGAAATAAGTTGTAGATATCTCTCGATTGAGGATGCTGATTATGATTTGCGATCGCTGTCAATCTTACAGAAAATTGCTGGCGCTCTCAATCAAAAAGTTGAGATTAAGTTTTCAGGGATTGCTCCTTGAGACGAGTTTGGTTAGGCGCTGTTTTTTCACTAAATCAATAGCGATCGCTATCATCATTCGCTTAGAAATTTCGTGGCTCTGGATTCGTGTTAATTTTATTACTACGTTATGTATTCTTTCTTACGGGTTTGAATTTGGCATTGCTGATGTGACTTTAACTTAGATTGTGATATGTTACTGAGAAATAAAATAATTATTGCGGTAGCCATAATAAATGAACGCTCCAATTGTTAATAGTCTTGGGATACTGAACGGGAAAATCACTCGCACAGGGACGATCGCTGAGGGGCAAGATGTTACCTACGATTTTGAAATTGGACGTAAAACTGGGATCGAGAGTAGTGCTAGATTGACATTCAATAACCTCGGTGGTCAAGCAGATCTCGATCTTTATTTATTTAAGGGTGATACCCAGATTAATCAGAGTACAACGGCTAAAGCCATTGAACATATTCAACTTAAAGAGCTTGATGCGGGCAAATATTCTCTCTTAGTTAAGAATGTAAAAGGAGGGACTCAAGATTTTTCTTTGGCGATCGCTGCACCAGATTCCAACATTGTTCCTGACAATGTCGGCAATAGTTTTGCGAATGCAACCCAGTTAGATGTAGCTCAAACTAGATTTAATGGCTCCATTGGAGTTGCCAATGAGACGGATTATTACAGTTTCAACATGGCTAGTCAGGGTTTGGCTTCCCATTACCTGAATGTGCAGTATGATGGCTCGATTGGGGCGGTTAATCTTGCGCTCTTTGACTCCAATCAGCAATCTGTTAATCTAAGCGATCGCCTTGTGAACGTGAAGGTGGCAGGAGAACCCAGCAAATTAGTCGGAAATGCACTAATCAATTTAGAAAGACTTGCCGCAGGCAATTATTTTGTAACGGTGAATGGTGCAACTCCTGTCAATTACAAATTAACTGTCGATGTCCCGCAAGCCAAATCTGATGCTTGGACAGTGATGACCTACATTACCGCCGATGATTTGGAAAAGTTTGCCCCGATTAACATCGAACAAATGGAAGTTGTCCTTGACAACTCTCCCAACTCCGTTAATTTCTCCGTACTTTGGGATCAAAGTAGTGCTGAGAAAAATGCTAAGGGCGAATTAGTAACCCGATATCCCTCTCCCAACAATGATGCGTGGGGAACGACAGGTCAAGCCATGATTCGGGCGGGTAAGATCGATAACAAGTATTTTCTCGGTACCACCGATGCTGCACCCCAAAACGCGCCGCGCATTGTGTCGCCATTTACGTTAAAGCCTGAGCAGAATGCAGGTGACACCAAGAATTTAATCGATTTTGTGACATCCAGCAAAAACAATGCTCCTGCTCAAAACTACGCATTAGTGATGTGGAATCATGGTGGCGGGACTGGGGGATTGAATTTTGACAAACGCGATAACCATCCTGATGATCCTAATGACTCTAGCAAGAATCAGTTGACCACATCGAAGATGGTACAGTCTCTAGAGAAGCTAAAAACTGATGGCATCAACTTGAGTTTATTGGCTTTTGATGAATGTTATATGGCATCAACGGAAGTCTTTTATGAGCTTCGCAACTATGCACCTGTCCTAGTTGGATCAGAAGAAGTAATTAATGGACCAGGTTATGACTACAGCAAGGCTTTTCAAGCGCTCAATACTAACCCTGAAAACGTTGATAGCGCTACATTAGCCCAATCAATTGTCACTGCTTTTAATGATGTTTATGGCAAGCAGAAAGCCAATACCTTGACCGCAGTTACAACCAGTAAGATGCAACCACTGATTGATGCGATCGCCCAATTTGTGACTGCATCTAAAACTGCAACGGACAACGAATGGACTTTGATCGGTGATGCTCGCAATAAATCACGTCAGTTTACTGACGGCGAGGATCGAGATCTCGGCAAGTTCATGGCAGGTATCCAATTAGAAACTGCTATCAGTCAAGGTATTCGCAACGCTGCGGCCAATGTAATCGCTAAGTTGAATGATGCAGTATTTGCTCAAACCACTCTCTCTAAGCCAACCACCACAGGCTTAACTATCTATTTGCCTAATACAAAAGCCAAATTTGATGAGGCAGTTGCCCAAGCTGATCCTCAAGAAGGTGCAAAATCTGGATACCTATTTGAACATCAGAACTTTATTACTGCAACCAAATGGAATGAGTTTCTTGAGACATTTTTAACCAAAACTAAACCCGCTACCACGAACAATAAAAGTGATTTTGCTGCTACGGCAAGTCGCAGCCGTACTGCTCTCGATTTTGGGAATGTAGAAAGTCCTCTTGCCCCCTACGATCCGATTAGCGATCTGGAACTATACAATCTGCGTGGTGGTGGTTTCAATGTGCTTGCCGCCGATCGCTTTTATGATGCAATTGCTTTTGAGCAAACCAATGAGCCAGATCTATTTCCCTTTGCGATCGCTGCCACAGGCACTCAAGATGATGCGATCGAGTTGTTTTCTAGTTCTAGTACAGGGACTTTTCGCCTAAAACTAGTGGATGTCAACGATCAAGCTATACGTGAGGTGTCGAGTAAAGGTAACGCTAAGCTCAGTTTGCAAGGTCTAGCCGCAGGTAGTTACACTTTAAAACTCGAAACTGATCAAGATGTTTCCAATTACAATATCTATCTCAAATCTCCTGGATTTAATCCTAATCAGAGGGCTTTCTTTGGTAATGGTCAGTTCCAATTTGATGGTTCCGTTAAAAAAGCAGCAAAAATTGATGAGGGCGTATTCTATGCGGGTGGCTATCTAGTTGCACCTAATCAAGCTTTTTATAGTGAACAGGATTGGTATAATTTCCAACTGCCCAGAAGTACCGATCCCAATGATGATCCCAACAATCCTTCTAAGGGTAAGGTCACGATCTATCTTGCCCAAGAAAACCGCGTGGCTAAGGTTGATTTGTACGATGATAAAGGAATTCTGTTGGCGACCAATCAAGGAACGGGCAAAATCTCAGTTCCATTTGCGAATTATGATGGGGTAGATTATTACTTTAAGGTTTCTCGTCTAGCAGGAGATACGACACCCCTGGGCTATAGTTTTATTGCTTCTTCCTTTAATGAGTCTCCGTCAGAGCTATTAATTAGCGATGCTCCTAATAGTGGCAAGAGTATTTTGGAGTTTGGTAATAATCCTGAAGCCACAGGCTTAGCGATTAGTCTTGTTAAAAAACCTTCTCAGACTCTCCCCGCTACTATTGATGAAATTGGGCTTCTTTTTGTTGATGATAGTGAAGGCTCGATCAATGGGCTTAAACCAGGGCAATCAGGTTATGTGCAAGCGGCGATGCAGAGGGGAAAGACGATTTTTTCAGTGTTACCTGATGCCTTTGCCCCAAATCCAACTCGTTTAGTTGATGGATTTGCGACTAGCGATCGCTTCTTATCCTTCTATCTAATTAAAAACAGCACCCGCGATGCTGTAACGAACAATCCTTCAGGATTACAGAGTCAGGTAATCTTTGGGAAAAATAATGGCACAGACACAGGCGCTATTGTGGCTAGCTCATTAATTGGAGGTAGTCTTGCCGTAGATTTTCGCGATCCAACAAATAAATCTTTGGCAATCACTTCCATTAGTGTAAGTTTGAGCGATGATTTCCGTCCTATTGGTTCAGCTTTACAAGATGATCGCGAACTGATTGATTTGAGTCAATTGACTGGCAAAACTGTGGCGGTCTCTTTCCCTGTAGTTGCTAGTGAAGCTGCTTTCAATAATACAGTTGGCTTCTATCGAATAGAAAATGCAACTGGAACGGTACGCGATCCTTTCACTGGTGTAGTGATAAATCCAGGGGAGTCAGGATATGCCCTAGCGGCTGTGCGAAGCAGTCAAGAGTTTGGTGTTAGTCTGGATCGCAACGATAGCGGGTTTACTGGCAGTCTGACGGGTGGCTTCTTGTATGCTCCTTATATTATCGTCAATGCTTCCGTTAACAGTGTGGTGAATGCTGACACCCCTGCATCTGCACCAGATGTTTATTTCGCCTATCTAGGGGCAAATTCTGATAAAGCCGATCACGTCAGACTCTTGGGAGATAACACTTGGGGCTTTGAGGACTTGCCTTCTCTAGGCGATGCTGACTATAACGACATTGTGATTCGCGCTATTCTAAAGACGACTTAATATCGCTAACCAAAATTAGTTGAGACGGGCTTCGACACTTTGATTTCTCTCAGCCATCAGTCCACACTGGCTGAGCGAAGTTGAAGCCACAGATTTTAGGGTTATTTTGCCTACTCCCTTCCCAGTGAATAACTATTACACTGGGCTGACTCGTGCGCGAAAGGTTGCCATTATTGTCGGTGAGTCGAAGGCGATCGGGCTAGCGGTCAGACAGATCAGCGATCAGCATAGATATACTTATCTCGCGAAACGTTTAGCGAAGTTTTGTGATAGTGTAGTATCCTAAAAGGGAGAGAACCGCAGTTAGCTAACAACTTCGAGAATGAAGCTAATCTTTTATGATCGTGACTCAAGGACATCAACAACTTTTCACTCTGCTTAAGCCTCTGCGAGAATATTTTCAGCAGGAATATCAATCTCGTCTCGATCGCCTGATTTTGTTTGGTTCTCAAGCTAGAGGAGATGCGTTACCGACATCAGATATCGATATCTTGATTGTGCTACAAGATCCTGTTAATTCCATCACAGAGTTACGCCGCACCAGTCATTTCATCGCCAAATTTTGTCTAGAGCATAATTTACTGATTTCGCGTCTCTTTCTACCGCGATCTCGGTTTGAAACGGAAAATTCTCCTCTGTTACGCAATATTCGCCAAGATGGAATTGTGTTGATTAAAAAGAACTAGTGGACAGACAGGGCTAAAATGGTGTATTAAATCAGGCTAATCCGCTGCCT
>JBAXSK010000227.1:0-6688 GCA_037130765.1 Pseudanabaena sp. ELA607 | reverse complement strand
GAATAGTAGAAAGTTTTTTTCCTTTTTCCTTACTTGTTGTCATACAGACATTATCTAGGTTCAGAGGCGAGGAAGCATAATTCAAGCTAGTCATAAAAAGTTCTATAATGTTATTGCCATGTTTATTCATGCAAGACTATACAGATTAAACATTTTCGGTTTTAATAAGATATTGTAATTACCAGAAATCTTCCTAATATCATTTTATTTTTATCTAAATTTTAGTTAGCACAAATAAAGCTCTTGGAGCTACTTGATATGACTCATGTCTTTGACCATTTACAAATAAGCGGTTATCGTGGCTTCGAGACATTAGATTTGCCCCAACTAGGACAAGTTAATATTTTTGTTGGCGATAATAATTCAGGTAAGACAAGCCTGCTTGAAGCTATTTCAATTCTATGTAATCCGCTTGATCCATTTCAATGGCTAGGAGTTTCTCAGCGAAGACTATATCTTGGTAACGCTTTGATAGGATTGCGACCAGATATTGAAGCAGTGAAGTGGATTTTTCCTCAACAAATAGATCATTCTATTAGTGAAATCCATCAAGATAAAATTATCATTAGATCTAGCGGTGTTTCTCCCGTATTAGAGATTGAAGCCAAACTTGAAGCAATTTATAGCATTGGTCTAGAAATAAATGGTCAAGAAAAACTGAATGATGAAGTAAATTCTGAAGTGGATGCAGTTCTATCTGGTGCTGAATTAGAAGTAATAGCTCAAGTAGTTGCTGAACAAGGTAGTCTATTTTCTTCTGATAATAAAGAAGTAAGAAAAGAATCATTCCAATTCTGGGAAAAAGAGCGCTTTGTTCAGCGTAAAAGAAACAAACCGTTTGTAAAAAGCTCAACTATATTTCCATCTTATTCTTCGTCAGAGCCTATTTTAAGTCGTTTGTCTCGAATAATATTGCAAGAACCTGATGGCAAAAGTGAGGTTTTAGAATTAATTCGCTCATTTGATGAAAATATTATTGATATTCAGATACTTTCTCCAACAGGTAAACAAAATCTATACATAAAGCATAAAGATTTAGGCTTCGCTCCTCTGTACGTATTTGGAGATGGATTTAAAAGAACTTTAATCTTTCTGCTTACCCTGTTAAATATAGATAATGGTGTCCTTCTTATTGACGAGATTGAAACTTCTATTCACATTTCAGCATTAAGCCGAGTATTTACTTGGCTCATCGAAACTTGCCGCCGCCGAGAAATACAACTTTTTGTTACTACACATAGTCTGGAAGCTATTGATGCAATGCTACAACCCGAAATGTCTACATTAGAAGATATTGTAGCTTTTCGGCTAAATCACAAAGGGCAAGCACCCAAAAGATTTTCAGGAGAATTACTACATAGACTACGTTATGATCGCGGGCTAGATGTGAGGTAAATATGCTTAGGTATTGCTATGTGATTGCCGAAGGACCTCATGACATCGAATTTCTAGTTGGTGTCTTAAAACAATCTTATGGTCTGAAGCGGATTACACATTTAACCAAGGTTGATAAATTTTGGGAGGAACTGATACCAAAAAAATTTCCTGTAGATGATGATTTAACTAGGCGTGTACCTGTACCAACATTTGTGCAAAATAATGAGGTTTCTATTGCTTTGCATAGTGCTAATGGGATTACTAAAATATCAAAAACTATTCAGGAAAGCTTTGCTGTAATTGAACTTTCTCAACTTTACAGCGTCGGCATGTTTTTGGATGCTGATGATATGCAATCTCCTCAAAAGAGATTTGAACTACTAACTTCTGATTTGTCTAAGAGAAGTCTACCATTTCCCGATGTGCTAGGTGAAGTAGCGCAAAGTTCTCCTAGACGTGGAATTTTTATAGCTCCAAATAATCTTGATAAAGGAACGCTAGAAGATCTTTTGCTAGAATGTGCGAAAACAAACTATCCAGACTTGCTTAGTCTTGCTACTGCATACATTACTGCTATCAATGTGGATCAACTAACAGACAAAGATGTAGAGGAATTTAAAAAGCCAGCAGGTCAAAACAAAGCAATTATTTCAAGTATTAGTAGCATCCTGAAACCTAGCAAATCTTTACAGGTTACACTCCAAGACAATAGATGGATAGACGCGAATACAATGGCTTTAGACAGCATGAAGCGTGTCAAAAAATTTCTTGAAGATATTATCGGATACTAATCAAATTAGTTCAATATAGCAACTATGAAATCCTAAAGTCAGATCAAATTCATTTGACTTAGAACTAGATGGTATTTTGATGTCACTGAAAATCAAAAATCACAATCCACAACAGCGGTTTGTCCCTAAGCCAAAATCTTGTAAGCCATAAACGGGATTCCAGTCCGCTTCTTAATATCCAATAGCGCCTGATATGCGCCGCCCCGTTCCCTTTCCCTAACAATTGCTTCCGCCACCGCCAAATCAATTCCCAAAATAGTCAAATCTTCCACCGACAAATGATTAACGCGCTTCCATGAATAATTAACCTCTTGGCGATAGTCATAACTGAAAGTAATTAAAGATTCAATACGCCGAATCGTCTTTTCGGGAATACCGATAATTTCAATTAATTCTGAAACATCAGTAAAAATAAACCCCTCGCCATGCAATGATTCAATCTCATTAGCATACACAATCGGTAAACCCAACTGCTTCACCAAATCATCTTTAGAACAACGATTAATATCTATTTTCGGTCTGAATGTACCCACGGACTTAGCCAATTGCGGATCTTCAGGTAAAGGTAAATTTTGGGGATAAGTACGCACCAAAAACTCTTTCTTTAGGGCAAAAGCCGTGGCAATTTGACTGAACCAAATAAAAGTAGTGAGATTTTGGGCTAAGGTTGAAGACGTGGACGAACAAACAAACGTCAAAATCACCATAGCAATACCGCAACCCGCCCACAAAGGTTGTCTGACTTTCTGCCCTGCATAAACCAACGCAAAACCACCACCAATCGGTATACAGGCATACCACACCCACGGCGGCGTTTGATCAAACCATGATGGATTTTTCATAGGATTTAGGCTCTAAAGAGAAGTCTATGGTTTAAGCTCCATGAGGCTTTGAGACTAAGAGTATGACAAAAATTATTATGTCAAAAACAAACTAAATTAAAATTAATTAAATTAAAGCTTGAATCGCGATAGTTGATGCCCAATCATTCCAAAATTGTTCCAGATTTAAGTCACTGTTAAGTCAATTCTGGCGATCAGTTAGGAATCTAAAACCCCTCCGCAACGCCGTCTTACCTCAGTTGTTTGACCCGGTATAACCAGGTGGAGACTAGCAAGCTTGGCAACACTTAAAGTTCCCGAAAGCGAAATGTCTAAATTTCATTCGGTATACTGCGGCACAAGAGAAAGCGTCTCCTGTATAAACAATCATAGATCAAGACACATTATCGGTAGTCACGCACGCCACCGAGGGGCTTCTCTAGATTAACACAAACTTTCTCACCCTGCGATAGGATTCCCACCCTGCGATAGGATCAAGTGCGTGGTTTGTTGCTGTCTCTTTGGGCAAAGTATTGCTCGATCTGCTCTAGGGCGATCACCAGTTGCGGCGTAGGATCGAGGGCAGTCCAACCGCTAGCTAGTTTGCGCCATAGCTCAAAGTGCAAATGGGGCCCCGTCGATAAACCCGTACTGCCCACCAAGCCAATTACTGTGCCTTGCTTGACCTCTTGCCCATCTTGCACAAAAATCTCTGACAGGTGGGCATAACGAGTTTCAGTGTCTGCACCATGACTCAATACCACCATCAAACCATAACCACCCATCCAGCCCGCTACTTCCACCCGACCACTAAAAGCGGCTACTACGGGCGTACCGGCGGCGGCGGCTAAATCCGTACCTTGGTGAAACCGAATTTGTCCCGTCACCGGATGCACCCGCGAACCAAATACCGAACTAATCACAGCCGGTAAGGTGAGGGGAAACAACATCTGCTTATCGCCATTGCGGGGCAGTTGCAAGGCAGCTTGATTGAGGGCAGCCACCTCTTCGCGGCTCAGTTGCCGAATCTGAATATTAGCCCCACCAACATTGCCGTTATAAACTACGTTACTAGGTTCCTTTGTCCCCAAGCTATTGGCGGCAGTATTATCAGTGGGACATAGGGATGGGGTGATAGCATTGGCTTTAGTGACGCATCCCGTAGCACGACTTTCGAGAATAATCTCAGGGCGATCTAACCGCTCTTGGGAAGTCACAATCACTGAAGGGGTGTCCGCCGTTGCCTTTGCTTCAGGATTAGGGTTTGCAGTATTGCTGCTAACAGTAATATTCGTTCGATCAGGAATATTGCTAGTGTCAGGGGCTGATAATGGCGTTTCCATCCTAGGGACAATTGTGGTTGCCTCTGGTTCATTGGCCGGAGCGCTGAGGATTTCGGGGGCAACGGCTGATTTTTCGGCAGCGATCGCCGGTAGGTTCCCCCAGCAGGGCATACCCACTATGCCTAAACAAACTAAAGTAACGCAGGAAATACGATGCATGATGGTGTGATCTATCAAAATGGGATCTGTTGTGATCTGGCAAAATGGGCTAGGGCTGAACTGGTGGATTACTAATCTCGTAGTTGCCGATATTTAGTTTATGCCCTTCGATGAGGGATCATCTGTCTACTCAACTTCAGATTGAGATAAATAACCTAAAGATATAGTTCCCGGACCATAGACTGTGGGAATCTCCGCTGCTGGATTAGCCCCTTGCCACTGTACCACTAGCTCCCCTTTTGGTGTAATGGCGGTAATTTTTCCTATTTTGCCAGAATCTGCCACAGTTTGGCGATCTAACCATTGCAAATATGTGGCTAGAATTGGCTCAATACCCTGTTGTTCATAGGTTTGCTGTCCTAAACTAATGCCTTGTAAAACCACCTGCTCTAAATCTTCTAAGCAAGTCATAGTGCTAGATAAATTACCAATAGCTAAACCATGACTGGGCACTTCATTAAGCCAATTGATGCCCACCCCCACCACCGCCCAAGGTAAATCCCCCCCTTGGCTGCGGGTTTCGGTTAAGATGCCGCCGATTTTGCGCCCATCAATCACCAAATCATTAAGCCACTTAATTTTGACGGGTAAACCAGTTTCTCTTAAACAGCAAGCAATGCCCCAAGTCACCCACAGCGTAATTTGGGGAGCCGTATAACTGGGTTCCTGGAGCGGCAAAATCACCGATAAATATAAACCTCCCCCCATAGATTGCCATAAATGCCCCCGTTGGCCGCGCCCTTGGGTTTGTTGACGGGCCATGATTGCTGTATAGGCTAAATTAGAGCGAGATTGTTGGGCTTGGGTAATTCTGCGCCACGCCTCGTTACTAGTGGAATCAATCGTGTCATAGGTGCTAATTTGCCAATCGATAGGACAATTCATAATGACATCAGATCAAAAGCTGCTATTAATCTCTTGAATCAATTTTTTACTCTTAACTCCCCGCCCCCTTGGAAGCTAAAACACCATTCAAGAAAATATCGGCAATACCTTCAGCCATTTCCTGTAATTCCTGTGGGCCACCGCCATGACTCATGGTTTCATTACTAAAACCCGCCACAGCAAACATCCCCACAAATACCCGTGCAATCACTTTCGGACTCAAGTTACTGCGATAAACCCCCTTCTGAATTGCTTCGGTGAAATATATTTCAGCAATATCATTCATTTTATCGATTACTTCCGCTTGCACCCGATCCCGTAGTTCCGGATGAAATTGAGTTTCCATGAAACAAACTTTCATGATGTCTACATTTTCATGGAGATTGCTCATGCGGCGACGCATCATTTGCGCTACGGCTTTGTAACTGGGCATTTCGCTCAATTCGGTGAGCAAATCTGTCAGAATCTTAAGCCAACCTTGAGTCGCTACTTCTACTAAAATTGACTTTTTATTACTAAAGTAACGGAATAAAGTTCCTTCTGCAATACCAGCGGCTTCGGCTAAATCTTTGGTAGTAGTACCATCAAATCCTTGGCGAGCAAATAACTTCTGGGCTGAGCGCAGAATTTTAGACCGCGTATCAATTTCGGGGGATGGTGTGTGGTGAAAGAATTTCATGATAGACCTCGATTGGCTCACTATAATTAACTACTTTGAATTGATTCTGAATACATACCGTCATACATACTGAATAAATACTAAATATGATTGCTCAATGGGTCATAATACCTAGCAGTAAATATGCGATTTTTTTACTGCATGACATTAAAGGACGTTAGGATTACTTCATAAGCAATAGGTATAGCAAATCGCGCAATTTTTTGGTTCAATCTGTCTTATCTTGCAGAATTTCTTTATTAAAAGTTGCTTTAACTGCTTGTTTTACTAAGTATAAGCTGAGATTGTTTTCTGTTGGTTTACAATGTAAAGTTAGTTAAAGATTAGTAATCAAAATGTTATTTAACTTGGAGTTTAATCTGCAAGATATCAGCTATTAAATCAGCCTCAAGTTCTTTTAATTATCAGTTGTGTGGGTAAGATAGTAAAAGAATCAGCAATATGAGCTAGTAGTAATGTATGTAGTTGATCGTAACTGGTCTAGTTATTTAGATTAAAAATAGTCCAAAAATATTAATCATCAGTTTTTGTCAGATGGAGATCTTGTTCACTTGCTATATATAGTCAATCAAGGTAAGAATGGCACGGCTTGAGAGCAATAAATAACACCACCCCGTCAGGCAAAGCCTGCCA
>JBAXSK010000226.1:0-6697 GCA_037130765.1 Pseudanabaena sp. ELA607 | reverse complement strand
GAAGCCGAAAAGCAACGTGCCGAAGCCGAAAAGCAACGTGCTGAAGCCGAAAAGCAACGCGCCGAAGTCGAAAAGCAACGCGCCGATGCAGCCGAACAAGAAATCGCCAGATTAAAGCAACTCCTAAAAGAAAAAGACTGAACGCCAATCAGATAAATGGCGAGGATTACACAAATTGTCAAACATCGAAAATCTGTGTAATCCTTTAATTTGCCTAATCCATGTTCTATCCCCCCCTCACCAACACCCAAGCCACCAAATCAAACTTATCAACCTGAAATTTTTGCTCCACATTACCATCCTGCTTAATAAAATCTAACGCCATCTGATTACCCTTTTTAATTTTTCCTAACAAATCCCGCGTCGCCGTTCCCATCGTCTGCTTAGTCGAGCCATCTTCCATCACCTCAGTTTGCACCGCTTGACTACTGAGCCAAGTTTTCAGCGCACTTACTAACTCAGCGATCGCCACCGGTTCACCCCGATCCACAACATCAGGCACAAATCGCTCTTGGTCTTTATTTACAGTCAAAAAATCTAAAACCTCTTTTTGATTGTTTAAAACCAACTTGCCCGACTTATCGATATAAATCAAATCAAACACCTGATATTGATGATCGAGCTTTTTCGATGGCTTCGCAGGATAGCCAAGCAAAGCCACTATTCCATTACTACTATCAACATCTCCCTCAAACCCCGAATACACACCCTTTGGCATCTGCCGATATTTATCCTTATCGCGATTAAACTCAGCAAGTAAATCCTGTCGATAGCGCTCCAAAGACAAACTATCAAAGCCTAACCCTTGATCGCTCACCTCAATGTCATCCCAAGTAATTAGCATTTGCTCCATCATGCGATCGTTCATCTTGCGATCAAAATCTTCATCATGAGCCATCTTGGCAAAGCTATCCGAGAACTGATGATCCACCTCTGACCCAGCCAACTTCATCGCCGCCATCCGTTGCTCAATCCGTCCTTGCAGATTGAGATAGGAATTAATATTGTCTGAGGGCCAGAAGTTAATCCCGAAGATCTGCTCGTTCGGACTACCAAGGCGATCGATCCGTCCCATACGCTGAATAATCCGTACAGGATTCCAGTGAATATCATAATTAATCACCATATCTGCATCTTGTAAGTTCTGCCCCTCACTGAGAGCATCCGTAGCAATCAAGATATCAATAGGCTTAGTTAACTTCAGGTGCGTATCAGGGTGATTTTTTTTAATCCATTCTTGCCATTCCGCAAAAGCTTCTAACCCTTGTTTCTCAGTATGAAAATTCCATTCCTTCTCACAAAACAGCTTGGTATAGGGTGCAAATCTTTCGAGGACGGCTTCCATAGACTGTTTGCGATCGCTATCATCTGAGTATGAGCCTGTCCCTGATGCGATCGCCATCTTGTCAAAACCTCTAGCCTGTAGCTGCTCAAACAGATATACCGCCGTATCTCGATAAACCGTAAAAATCACCACCTTGGAATTATGGTTATTCGCGCCCGATTTACGTTTTTTGACAATCTCCGCAATCAAAGCCTTCAACTTATCATCACAGGATTTCAGCCGATCCGACTTCTTGGAATTTGGAGCAATTTCTTTGTCAAGTTTCACCGCAAACTTCTGCAAATTGACCGCAAGCTTATCTAGAGCATCTAAATCTTTCTTCAAATCCTCTTTGAATTTATCTAAGTTACCAACTCGATCAATTTCCGCAATACTAATCGGGCGTTTTTTGCCGAGCGTGTACTGCTCAACTGCTTCTGTAAAATCATCATCATTTTGATCATTATCTAAGTTATCAGCATCATTTTCTAAAATTACATTTTGTGCCTTGCTGTTTTGATAAACCTTGATTTTATCCAAAGCATTTTGGTGATGATCCTTAATTTTCTCAACCGTTGAATAAAAGGAGAACCAAGAAGATTCTAACCGCTTCACCATCAGGATATAAATCATCTTGACTAGAAAGCGATCGCGCAATTTTTCATCCTTCAATACATCTTTTTTTACCCCCGAATCATCCCCTAAATAAAAAGCTGGTTGATAGCCTGATAGCATCGGTGGGAAATGGTCGAATAATTCCTCAAAGGTTTCAAAATTACCAAGCTGATGGGGTGTTACAAATAAATTTACGGGCTTATTTTTAACAGGAAATATTAAATCAGTCTCCTGACTCTCAACCATCTTGCGAGTTCGTGCTACGAGCAAAGAGTCAGTCAAGCGAAAGAAATCATTACCTGAAAGCTTTTTAATAAAGTCTCCAATTTTTGGATTGTCATCTTTACGCCATTCATTAAACATTGTCTGGGCTTGCTTAAACGAATAATCAATATTTCTGACACCCAATTTTGCATCATAGCCATGCACATTCCCCTGCACCATCAACTTAAACTGGTTTCTGGCATCATTCAGAGAGTTATTGATCGGCGTAGCTGAAATTAGTAGAACCTTGACATCTTGATTTTGCTTGAGAATTTCTTCAACTAGAAACCGATAACGATTTGCTTTGTCATTGCGTAAATTATGGCTTTCATCAATCACAATCAACTTTGGCTTATCGTCACGAAAAAACTTATCAGCGCGATCGCTATAGGACTCTAAACGAGAGCTACTCATATCCGTATGAAACCGCATAAAAAACTTGAGTTTGTCGGTTTCAAACTTAGATTCTTGATTCTCTTTGTAGCGTCTCCAGTTATCCTCTAGTTTTTTGGGACAAAGCAAGATCACCTCGCGCCCCTGCATCTGGAAAAACTTCATCACTGCCAAAGCACTCCAAGTTTTACCCAAACCCACTGCATCCGCTAAAATTGCCCCATCATATTTCTGAAGCATCCGAATTAAACTTAAGACTCCTTTTTTCTGAAAGTCATACAGAGCATTAAAAATAGCCGTATTTTCTAACCTGCCAACTTGACGATTAAACTCTGGATCATTCTCAATTTCTAAGATTTGGTTGCCAAATAGCTCAAACAAAATCTTGTAGTAAATATCTCGTGGCGAATATTCAATAAATATCTTAGCGATCGCCTCAATCAGATATTGCTTGAAATCAATCTTTTTACTCGTACCATCTTTTGCCAGAATCGTTTTCTCTTGATGAGCTTGAGGCTTATGCCAGAGATTTTCAAACCATTCAACTAGTTCTTTATATTGATTGTTATTGCTCAATTCCGCCAAATTCAATTCCAAATTATTTGTCTTCTTTAAGCCAATCCCCGCCTCTGTCAGGTTCGAGCTACCGACAATAAAATAGTTTTGGCGATCATCTTTTTTTGATGGATTAAACAAGTAGCACTTAGCATGACAAAAATTTGGCTCTAAGGTTTTTGCCTTAACTTTGTCCTGCTTTAAAAAATTGACTGCTTCCTTAGCCAGACGACTCAGATTTAATGCCGCCTCAATCGTAATATTTTCATTTAGCAAATCTAAGGGACGCGCATCAACTTGATCTAAGTTAACTATGTCTCCCAATACTAGGCGAAACTTCGTAATTTTTTGATTCACCTGCTCCGAAAGATCAGCTAAAGCCCCAATCGTAAAATAGCCTGTAACAATATCAATCGTGCCATCTTCAGTATATTTCTTAATCCACTCATGGACTTTTAGATTTTGATTTTCGTTGTCTAAGATCACGCTTGCTATCCCCTTATAGTTGACAAAGCCGATTTTAATATGAGTAATTCTAGTAGCACTTAGCCACTTTGCTGGTTGTATCCGATAAGGATCATGTTTCTATTGCCCAAAAAATCAGCAAATATTAGCAAATAATTAATTAGCAAATTTTTTTACTAAGTCCTGTACATTTGGTCACTCTATCAGTTATGATGAATGTCCCTAAGGGCGATTAGCACAGTGGTAGCGCACTTCCTTCACACGGAAGGGGTCACTGGTTCGAGTCCAGTATCGCCCATATCTTGCTTATTTTATAATAATTTCAGTATATATTGGCATTGAGATGCTGATGGATGGCTTACTTGGCTGCGGCGGCAGAAATCCTCTTCAGGTGAATTTATGCCTAGTGACATGAAGCAGTGTATAGTTTTGTAAGCTTAAATTGACGCTGTTTTGATATTTTTACTTTATTAGCGTGGTGTCACGCAGGGAAAAATCATGGGAGAAACACTCAACACTTTTATTTTGTGCTCAGTGCTGACTTTAGTGGGCATTGGTTTTGGTTATTTCTTGCTCAAGCTCCAAGGGGGCGAAGGCTAGAGATCATTTAGGGCTTATGTAAACCATAAGCTCCCTATGAATGCAAAGCGTTGCCTTAGGGTAGCGCTTTATTTATGCAGTTTATTTGTGTAATTAGCGTTTGTCCATTTAGGCAATGTCTGATGCAAATTTTATGCAGTCAGCGTCATGGCTCATGGCAAAACGCCATATTTTGGTTTAAATTCCATAAGTTAGTGATAAAAGTGCTCATGCAGTGTAATCAATCATGACTAATTTGCCTCTGGTTCCATTTAAGCCATTACCATTAATGGAAGTAGTAAAGTTTTTGGGAACTGCTAGATACCAAAATCAACAGCTATATTTGGACTATCACATCATTGGCAATTATCAGCGCTTAGCTCTTCCCCAATTTCCTTTAAGTATGACCAGTAATGCCCAATCCAGACAGGATAATTTATGGCAGGGTCTATGTTTTGAGTGTTTTTTTGGTGTATTTGGACAACTTGATTACTGGGAACTAAATTTCTCTTTGACTGGGGCTTGGAATTTATATCACTTTACCGGCTACCGTCAAGGCATGACCAAGGAATTACGGATTAATCGCTTAGATGTCAATTTTACGACTACCGCAACGGAGTTAAATTTATCAATTAGTTTGGATTTACGCAAGTTAAATTACCTATCAGATCATCGATTAGATTTATTATTAGCGGCAGTTTTAGCCGAATCAGCTCCCAGTCATAATACTAATAATTTAAGTTATTGGGCATTAGCGCATCGCAGAGCAGAGGCGGATTTCCATTGCCGGGACAGCTTTGTAATGCATTTACCCTAGATGAGAATGAAGTAATGTCAAACCCCAACTCCCCAACTTTTGGGGTGAATTTCCAATTTGACCTAGCTTATAATGTTGATTAGCAAATGTTGATTAGTCAGAACCTGATTTTTCGCTATCATTTAATTTGGACTAGACTTAAACTAAGCTTAATCGCTCAGGCAACTAATCACCAATACTAATCACATATAAGGGTTGTAGATCATGGCATTGACACTCACCGAGAAAATTTTAGCCAAAGCCTCAGGCAAAACCACGGTAAGTCCGGGCGATAACATTTGGGTCAATGCCGATCTCCTGATGACCCATGATGTGTGTGGTCCCGGCACTATTGGTGTATTCAAGAAAGAATTTGGCGCAACGGCTCAAGTATGGGATCGGGAAAAGATTGTCTTGATTCCTGATCATTATGTTTTTACCAAAGATGCCCGCGCTAACCGCAATATCGATATTTTGCGCGACTTTGCCCAAGAACAAAAGATCAAATATTTCTATGACATTACGGATTTAAGTGATTTCAAAGCCAATCCCGACTATAAAGGGGTCTGTCATGTGGCATTAGCCCAAGAAGGTCACACCCGCCCAGGTGAGGTCTTATTTGGCACCGATTCCCACACCTGTAATGCTGGGGCTTTTGGGCAATTCGCCACGGGGATCGGCAATACTGACGCGGCTTTTGTCATGGGCACAGGCAAACTATTAATTAAAGTGCCAGCCTCGATGAAATTTACCTTTGATGGGGTGATGCCGCCTTATCTGTTGGCTAAGGATTTGATTTTGCACGTAATTGGCGATATTGGTGTTAGTGGGGCAAACTATCGGGCATTGCAGATCGATGGGGAGGCAGTCAGTACCATGACAATGGAAGAGCGGATGACGCTGTGTAACATGGCCATCGAAGCCGGTGGCAAAAATGGTGTGATTGCGCCGGATCAAACCACCTTCGATTATGTGCAAGCGCGAACTGATAAAGCATTTGAGGCTCTTTATGCCGATGACAATGCTGGTTATTATTTCACCAAGCGCTATGATGTCAGTCAATTGGAACCCGTAGTCGCCAAACCCCATTCCCCAGATAATCGCGCTCTGGTGCGAGAAGTGAGTGATGTTCGCATTGATCGGGTATATATCGGTTCTTGTACTGGCGGCAAAACGGAAGACTTTTACCATGCCGCCCAATTGCTCAAGGGGAATCAGGTGAAAGTGCCGACCTATATTGTGCCTGCCACGCGCAAAGTCTATGACGATCTTTACAGCTTGAAGATTAATGACCAAACCCTTGCAGATATTTTCGTTAATGCGGGCTGTATGGAACCGGCTTCTCCTTCTTGTGCTGCTTGTTTAGGTGGGCCTCAAGATACCTTTGGGCGGATGAATGAGCCGGAAGTTTGCGTTTCTACCACAAATCGTAATTTCCCCGGACGCATGGGCAACAAGCAAGCCCAGATTTATTTGGCTTCTCCTTATACAGCAGCAGCTTCGGCTTTGACTGGCAAAATCACCGATCCTCGGGAGTTCTTGGGCTAATCATAGGACTTACGCAAAACCTAAATTGCCCTCATCCCCCAACCCCTTCTCCCAGAACGGGAGAAGGGGAGTAAGATCAATTTCTTGTTCCCCTCTCCCAAAGTGGGAGAGGGGCTAGGGGTGAGGGTCTTAGAAACTTCTGCGTAAGTCCTATAATC
>JBAXSK010000225.1:0-6730 GCA_037130765.1 Pseudanabaena sp. ELA607 | reverse complement strand
ATTTACACAATGGGCTTATCACAAAGACTGTGGCAGCCTTGAGTATATCAATCATTTTAAATACGACTGTTACTACGGGGTCTAAAAGCTTAACTATGAAATATGCACCGAATCATGAAAGCGTTGATTATGCGCCGTCTCATAATCATCAG
Organism: Pseudanabaena sp. ELA607; assembly: GCA_037130765.1. Lineage (GTDB taxonomy): Bacteria > Cyanobacteriota > Cyanobacteriia > Pseudanabaenales > Pseudanabaenaceae > JBAXSK01. The sequence continues at coordinate 6,578 of JBAXSK010000225.1, read as the reverse complement.
GATGGGGCAGACGAAGAAGCAGTTATCCTCATCCATCACTTACCCAACAAGAGCGGCGTAATGATTGAAAGTTATGCCGCCCATGAAGCTGAAGCCAGAAATATTCGGGGGCATAGGAAAAGTTATGACTATCAAGACGACTAAACTTCGCCTAAAGCATCTTGGACTAGATCCTGAGTAGTTAAGTCTTGGGCTACGGTCTGATGGGCTGTATGGCGGGATTGGCGGCGATAGCGTTTTTGATTGAGGCGCGGTTCTTGCATCGCCTGACCGTCTCGATGGTTTTTAGACTTCAGACTAGATTCACTATGCCCCATGATTTTCTGTTTGTTGTATTGCTCATGGGTTTCAGCCAAAAAAGCTAAGTAATGCCCATAGCGTTCCCAATCACCGCGTACCCCACAGTGTGGCTCATTATGGTGCAAACAATCATTAAATTGGCATTGCTCCTGGTCGAGCCGCTGCCGTGCTTCGGGAAATAACTCGGCTAAATCTTGGGGCAAAATACTTAAATCCGGCTGCATAAAACCTGGGGTGTCAGCCAAATAGCCACCACTGGGCAAGGCAAATAATTCCGCGTGGCGAGTGGTATGGCGACCATGGCCCAGCCGTTCCGACACTGCCCCCACCCTCAAGTTTATTTCAGGAATTAACAGATTAATCAAACTGGATTTTCCCACCCCTGAAGGACCGGAAATGACCGTTACCCCCTCTTGCAAATGCCCCATCAGCGCCTCATAACCGGCATCCTGATATTGATTGCCATAGGTACTAAATGGGATGGCATCATAACCCCAACTGCTGAGACGCTCTTGCCATTGGCTATAGGCGGCATCACTGACTAAATCCCGTTTACTCAAACCCAATAAAATTTCTAAGCCCGTTGATTCTGCCTTAACCAGAAATCGGCTAATTTGCATCGGCTCTAGGGGCGGATCGGCTAGGGCAAAAACCAAGAGCAACCGATCCACATTGGCAATCATCGGGCGATCTAACTGATTGCGGCGCGGCGATACTTCAGCGATCGCCCCACGTCCCCCTTGCCAATCAGGTTCTGCCACCGTCACATGATCGCCAACACAGATCTGTTGCCCAATTTTTTTGAGTCGGGCGCGACGGGTACACAACAGTTCCGTAATTGGGCTGTGGGATTGCTCGGCTGGGGCATAGGGTTGATCCAAGGACACCCGATAAAAATTAGCTTGGGCAGCTAAAACCCTGCCGGTCACTCCATGATCCCTCGGCTTGTCTTGATCAGGAGCCGTAGCTGAATCTATGTTGCGGGGGGGGCGGGGCATAGTCTGAGGCGCAACGGTGCGACTAGGGTTGTCAGCATCAGTGTCATGGGAAATCACGCTTTTTCTACCACCAAGGCAAAGAAATCATCTTTAGGGTTGATGCTTTGCACCTGATGCCCCGCCGACGCTAAACTATGGGGCACTTGTTCAATGGGTTCGCCGCCATCAAGCCATACTTCTAAAACTTCCCCTGATTGTAATTTTTCGAGATGGAGCTTAGCCCGCACAAAGCTAAGGGGACAAGCCACACCCCTTAAGTCAACCGATTTAGTAATAGGTTTAGCAATTAGTTTAGAGTCGTTTGGGGCGATAAATTCAGGGGAGGAATCTAATGTTGTCATAGCTGGAAATTTAGGATTAATCACAATTTGGGGAAGTTTGATTTTACAATTTATTGCAGCTTATTGCTATGCGGAACTATGGGGCATCGATGGGGGGGCATGGGATGAAATTAACTGAATCATCCCTCAATCATCAATCAAACTGCAAGGGGCAAGGAGTTACGGGATTAAGTCCTGATCATCCGTAATTCCGCAATGCATAATTTCAGATATATCTATTCTCCAGTAATCCAAGAATTATTGGGGTTGTGACGGATCTTAATTGAATCAATTTGACTTACCCCCATAGTTAACCCAAGTCACGATTTTGCGGGTCTTTTCTAGAGTAACCTTACAGCCTCATCTCCAAAAATCGTGGTAACAAGTATTTGTCCTATCATTTGCTTAATAATATCTCTCGTTTTTTAGTCAATATTGTGCTAGGTTTTGGGTATTATTGTTTAGTTGCATGGCTTATATCTAGCCAATTGTAACTAAACTGCAATCAATATTAACTAATTTCCAATCATCTTACACTATGGCTACCGAACAAAAGGTTTACTTAATTACCGAAGAACAACGTAATGCCCTATTGGCTTACCTGCAAGAGCGTCCTTACAAAGAAGTCGCCGCCGGAATTGAGTTCCTCTTGAATGCAACTCCTGCTACTGTGACCACTCCTGAAGCTGAAACCCCTGCTGAACCTCCCGCTGAAGAAGCTCCTACGGAGGAATCTGCTAGCTCTTATTAATTTATGATTGATCTGAGTTAGACCAACCATTTTTGATGAATTGGGGTGGCTAATCTTTTGGTGTAGGATAGTAAGAAATCTATCTTAACTTAGTATCTGAAATCAATTCCAGATTTAGATGCAGATTAGCTATCCTGATACATGAGGATAATTAGCTCATAAATGCCCTAAGCAATAGATTTTAGGGGAAAAATTGATCACTATTTTCGTTAACTAAGCTTAATTATGGATGACGCTTTAGCTCAGGAAATATCATCTACGGAAGCTATAGCTATCCTGACCCAGATTGTGCCCGTAGGATTAATCAAGAATTGTCAAACTAGTCAGGATCATGATTTAGAGCTTGAGTTCCCAATTAGCCATACCTTAGCCCTAGATGCCGAAGAGCGCACCCGCAGCCGTCTGAAGTTTGCCGCCACCGATGGCACAATATTTAAATTAGAATTACCTAGGGGAACTGTGCTTGGGCATGGGGATTTGCTGCAAGATGATCGGAAGCAGTGGTGTGTTCAAGTGGCAGCCAAACCAGAACCAGTTACCACAGTCAGAGCAACGGATATGCTGACCCATCTCAAAGCTGTTTATCATTTAGGGAATCGTCATGTGGCTTTAGAAATTACAGCGGACTATTTGCGATTCGCACCGGATCAAGTGTTAGAAGATATGGTGCGGCAAATGGGTTTAGAAATCACGGCTGAGGTTGCGCCCTTTCAGCCGGAATCTGGTGCTTATCACAGTCATAGGGGAGCGAAATCGGCTCAAGCTTCTCATTCCCATAGTAATTCCCATAGTCATGATCATTCTCTATAGAACCGATTTGATATATTAGTTTGATACATTAGTGAAGATGTAGCAAGGCGCTATTGGAAGCATAGGAAAACCGTACCATCAAAATTCTTCCTAAGCATCCAAAGACAAAGCCTTATATAAAGCTGCCTTCTCCTTAGCCCGCTGCTCATAGGCATAGACTTCATAAGCCTTGATGCCGCCAATAATACAGAAGCCATCCACATCCATGCCCCTAGTCAGCATATCGACACCCCAAGTGTGCCGCGCTTGCTCTATGGTGATCGGCATATTGTCCTGATCGGCTTCAACTTCATGGCACTTTTGTGGAGATGTCCATGCTTCCCAACGTTCTTCTAATTCACTCATAGTTAAGGGTTCCCCATCTTGTCCCAAAAACATCTCTGGTCGAGAATCCTTCCGACTCTTCAGATAAGCCACCAAAGGATTATTACTATTGGAACCATAGCGGTGACCACAGATTTTTTGATTGATTGGCACTAGACGCACTGCTTTACCTTCGCCCCCCACCTGCAACACCCGATTTTTACCCTCCAAACGGTAATCCGTCCGCTTGAGCCTTAATAATTCCAATGCCTTTAACCCTGCCCCAAACAAAACATAAGCCAAGGCATAATCTTTAACACCAAGATGTTTGGCACTATGCAAAATCGCCGCCACTATCTCAGCAGACAGATCTCTGACCGTAATCGCCGTTGTGACACTAGTTTGGGTTAAAGTTTCCACTAGAGTAGCAATAAAATCTTCGCGGCTGTGCCAAAGAGGTTGCACTTCGCTAGTCATGGCAATCACCGCATAGCCTAAAATGCAAGTGTTGACCAAACTAGCTAACTTCATCGGTGGCAGCGGATTTTGTACCCGCGCATTAACCATCACATCCTTTAAGGCTGAGGCAATGGCTTGATTGACCTGTGACATCCCTTGGGCAATAATCTGCCGACTCTCCTTGGGATATTGTCCTGCCTCACCCACCAAAGACCGCACCAACTCCGGTACGCTTTCAATCGCCTGCAAAGAGTTTTGGGCGTAATAAGTCAAAAATCGTTTTAAATCACCTTGGTTAACTAGTTCTGAACCCATAATCGACTCTCCTCCTTGAGTCATTAGTAAGTATTTTTGCAGACATTCTTGCAAAACCGCCAGCAATAAACCGTGCTTATTGCCAAAATGGCGAAATAAAGTAACCTCATTCACCGCTGCTTGGTCAGCAATCTGACGGGTGGTAGTCTCCGTAATGCCTTGACTAGAAAATAGTTCAAAAGCAGTATGAACAATCCTTTGACGGGTGGGTAGACGAGTAAGAGACATGGAAAGGAAGATTTTTTGCAAGTAACACTTGCATTTTGAACCACAAGGCAGTAAGCTATGGCAAATGCAAGCAATACTTGCATCATAACATCGATTTTCTGTAGCTCCTCTAGCTCAAGCTCCTTTAGCTCACTTAAATTTTCTCCATGACCTCCACTCTAAACTCAGTCAATCTGGCAGCGGATGTAAACCCATCAAGTCAGAAAGATTCACAGAACCCCAAACCAACTGCTGCTAAGTTGAACTGGGTCAACGTCATTTTCTTTGCAGTTTTTCATCTCATCGCTATTGTTGCTGCACCTTTCTATTTTTCTTGGGAAGGAGTAGTGGCAATGGTAATTTTACATTGGCTCACTGGTAGCATTGGCATTTGTTTGGGGTATCACCGCTTACTGAGTCATCGCAGTTTCCAAGCTCCGGCCTGGGTCGAGAGCGTCGTGGCTGTGATTGGCTCTTTAGCAATGCAGGGTGGCCCGATTTTCTGGGTGGGTGGTCACCGTCAACACCACGGCTTTACTGAGCATTTAGATAAAGATCCCTACTCTTCGACACGGGGTTTCTGGTGGAGCCACGTCCTATGGATTTTGTACGCCAAGCCTGAACATTTCAAGGTAGACAATTATAAGAAATTTGCCCCTGATTTGGCAGCCCGTCCTTTCTTCGTGCTTTTAGATAAATATTTTCTCCTGTTACAGGTTCCTTGCGCTTTGATTTTATTTGCCTTGGGCGAATATGCTTTCCACGGCTTGGGGATGTCCTTTGTGGTTTATGGATTGTTCCTGCGGGCAGTATTGCTGTGGCATAGCACCTGGTTTATTAATTCCGCTTGCCATATGTGGGGTTATCGTAATTTCCCCGACGCAGATGATCACGCTACTAACCTCTGGTGGTCGGCAATTTTAGCCTATGGTGAAGGCTGGCATAATAACCATCATACCTATCCTCAGTCGGCTAAGGCTGGTTTGAAGTGGTGGGAATTTGATCCGACTTGGGGCGCAATTCGGGTTTTAGAAACCTTTGGTTTAGCTACCAAGATTAATTTACCTGCCCCTTGGCAAAAGCAAGGGCAAAAAGTCTAGCTCTTGTTATGTGAATCCCAGCAAATTTAGATGGGTTCATAATGTGGGTTCTGTAGCGAGCAAGTCAGCTAATTAACCACCTTAATTAACCAAATTACTCGTGATCATAGAAACAATAGGCATGGGCAATGGATTCTCTAGGGGATCTATTGCTTTTTGTTTATGAACTACTAGAAATGTTTGCCTAGTCATGGCTCTAGCCCTATGACATAGCATCAAATTACTGTCTGTAGATATACATTATTCATTTCTATGATGGATTACGATTTATTGTGCAAAGGGTAAAGTTTTCCTGTAGTGCAATTGTCCTTTATTTTTCGAGTACTGGAGTATTTTGATGACCAATGCGCCCCACGCCAATTCCTCTGCCTCTGATATGACAACAGCAGCAGGCAGCGGCATCAGCCAGTTAAATCAGAAATCTAGTAGCGAACATCAACGGGATCACCGCCACATTCGTTTTTGCGATCAGTCTGAGGTGGTGGATGTAGCTCAGTTAAAAGAGTTATTTAATCGGGCAGCTTTTTGGGCTAAGGAGCGTTCTGTAGCACAGCTAGCGATTGCCATAGAAAATTCTTGTCCGGTGGTGACGGTGTGGGATGGGGAGCGGTTGATTGGTCATGCCCGAGCCACCAGTGATGGGGTATATCGGGCCACGATTTGGGATGTGGTGATTGATCCTGACTATCAAGGGTTTGGCTTAGGGCGGAAGTTGGTGCAAACGGTTTTAGCTCACCGCAGGATGCGTCAGGTGGAGCGCGTTTATTTGATGACCACCCAGCAGCAAAAATTTTATGAGCGGATTGGTTTCCATGCAAATCAGTCCACGACGATGGTATTAACCAATGAAGGACACGAGGGTTTATTGCTAGGCACAGAACAGCTAGCGGCTATGTGGGAAGAAGCACAAAATCATGATTCGCGGTAAATTTTGCGGCTAGTTGGTGTAATTTCGGCCCTGAGCTAAAGATATGCGATTTATCAATCCCAAAACCGATTACGCATTTAAGAAAAT
>JBAXSK010000224.1:0-6899 GCA_037130765.1 Pseudanabaena sp. ELA607 | reverse complement strand
GGTACAAGTGATTGTTTAAATTCCTGCTCCTTCATTAAAAATTTCTTGTTTGAATTGAGCTTGAGAAACAAAGCCACCCGCAGGTACATTGCGCGTCAGCCACACATTACCGCCAATTACTGCGCCTCTACCAATAGTGACTCGCCCTAGGATAGTTGCCCCAGAATAAATCACCACGTCATCTTCAATAATTGGATGGCGAGCATTCCCTTTGACTAAATTACCAGACTCGTCCCGAGGAAAGCTTTTCGCTCCTAGGGTAACCGCTTGGTAAATTCGCACGCGATTCCCAATAATTGTAGTCTCACCAATTACCACACCCGTACCGTGATCAATGAAACAACCATTACCAATGGAAGCTCCTGGATGGATGTCAATGCCAGTCATGGAATGACCAATTTCAGCAATGATGCGGGCTAATAAAGGTGAATCAAGGCAATACAGCGCGTGGGCAATGCGATGATAGGTGATTGCCGTGATACCCGGATAACAGAAGAGTACTTCATCAAGATTCTTTGCTGCCGGATCACCGTGATATGCCGCATTGATGTCGCTTTCGAGCAAAGTTTTGATCTGAGGCAATTGGGCCGCAAAGGCTTGCATCGTAGCATGGGATTTTGCTTCAATGCGAGATTCATCTAAATGAAGTTCTGTACCAATTAGCCATTGCTCCCGACGTACTTGGTTTTGCAATAACTGCAAAGCTTCATTCAAGCTATGACCAATGAAGTAATGTAAGGAAGCTTCGGTTAAATCAGGATTGCCGAAATGATAGGGAAATAGTGCCGCTCGCACTAGATCAAGAATGCGAAACAGTACATCTCTTGACGGTAAAGGTACGTGACTACTTTCCTGCGACCAGCTTTGAGCCGTGTTTACTCGAGGTTGAGATAACTGAGTAATCACTTCGCTAATATCCCAAGTATTACTTTTTTTACCACTAAACGAGTGCAAAGTAACTGAAGATTCGCTGCTCATAAAGCTAATCCCTGTTCATTAAAGATTCCTTGAAATAGAATGGAACTCAGATAACGTTCGCCAGAATCTGGTAGAACTACTACAATAGTTTTACCTTTGTGTTCGGGAAGTTTACCTAATCTAGCTGCCACTGCCACTGCTGCCCCACAGGAAATACCCGAAAGAATGCCTTCTTCTCTAGCTAACCGTTGGGCATAAAGAATCGCATCTTCATTGGAAACTGTTTCAATCTGATCGACTAGAGACAGATCCAGATTCTCTGGTACAAAACCAGCGCCAATACCTTGAATCTTATGAGGACCTGGTTGAATTGGCTGTCCGGAAAGGGTTTGGGATATAACGGGACTTGCTTCTGGTTCGACAGCAACTGATAGAATTGATTTTCCTTGGGTCTGTTTGATATAACGGGACACACCGGTAATAGTGCCACCTGTGCCCACCCCAGAGACGAGAATATCAATTTCTCCATTGCTGTCTTCCCAGATTTCTGGGCCTGTGGTTTGTTCGTGAATCCGAGGATTAGCTGGATTACGGAACTGCTGCAATAGCACATAGCGATCAGGATTTGAAGCGGCAACTGCTTCTGCTTTGGCAATGGCTCCAGTCATACCTTTTGTGCCATCCGTTAAAACCAAATTAGCACCATAGGTCAGCAATAACTTACGCCGTTCCAAACTCATGGTTTCGGGCATAGTCAAGGTCAAAGGAATTCCCTTAGCTGCGGCAACAAAAGCCAAAGCGATTCCTGTATTACCGCTGGTGGGTTCGATAATTTCTTTGCCAGGTCCTAATAAACCGCGCTGTTCGGCATCCCAGATTAGGGCTGCACCAATGCGACATTTGACGGAATAGGCAGGATTGCGACCTTCAATCTTAGCTAAAACTATTGCACCGCCATCATCTACCACTCGGTTTAGACGGACAAGAGGAGTTCTGCCGATAGAAAGACTATTATCTGCGTACCAATTACCCATACATGGTGAGTCCTCATGCAATATGAAAAATAATCTTAGAAATTCACTAAAAAGAATTAGTTCTTTTTAGCCCAGTGGTAGCCACTTCTAAGGAAAAATACCTTTATAAGATAATCTTTAGAAACAATTAAGTAAATTTCAGTGGGCTAACCACAGCAAGTCAACTTTCATACATTATCACAATTAAGCAATAAATATCATAAAAATTAAATGATAAAACAGCTTTTTATTTGCAAAATATTTTATCTGATAATATTTTCGGCTTTAATCTAAAGTTTTATGCCATAAAATTCATATTTTATTTAGTAACAGTAATTGTCAAGATGCATCTGATACCGAGAAAATGTATGCATTGATACTTGGATATAATTTTTCTCGGTCAAGATTTATATTTAAGAATTAGTTCATTATTGAATTCTTAAATTATTTATTTCCTAGATTTGCCAATGAGAATCTTTTTCCCTCAGAGTGAAGTGAGCGAAAAGTACTGTAAATATCCAATGGTAAAAAATTTAGCTTCTAGGTTTTGGCAACGGGCTAATAATTCAATTAGTTTGCGGCTCTTGCACCGTGAAGTGAGCCATCTTTCACTTCTTGCTCTTCAGACCATGACTTAAACCCAGAAACCAGCAACTCAACGCCACCGCCAACGCATCGGCACAATCATCAGGCTGGGGAGTCTTCGGTAAATTCAATTCCCGAACTACGGCAGCTTGTACGGCTAATTTGTCTGCATTGCCATGACCAGTTAAAGCTTGTTTGATTTGCGGTGGGGAGAATTCAATAGGAACAAGATGATTTTGCGTTAAAGTTAACAGAATCACTCCCCGTGCCTGAGCGACAGGAATGAGGTTTCCCATGCGATAAAAAAATAACTTCTCTAAACCCACGGCATCCGGTTGCCAGTAATCTAACAGGCTATGCATATCCTGGTAAATAATTTGTAATCTTTCGCCGATCGAGTTCTCTTTGGGAGTTTTGATTACGCCATAATCTACTAAACGGGGTATATTTTGTTGAGGATTCCTATTATTACTAACAGCTTCTGGATTGACTTCCACTAAACCGAAGCCAATCGTAGCAATGCCCGGATCGAGTCCCAAAATGAGCAAATTAATTACCTGCTATTAATCAATAAATTGGAATATATTCTTCAAATAACTGCTGTAGTGGTTGCAGTTAAAGAGTAAAAGTGAATCGGTCAATGAGCATTCCTGGGACTAAAATACCACCTAAGGAACGTCTGCCATAGGTATCAGTATTGGGCATAGATTCCTGTTCCGTAGTTAAATCAATTAAATTGTCACCTAGAGCATCATAGATCACTTCATCAAAACGCAGATTCTCAATAGGAGCAACTAATTGCCCATTTTCGACCCAAAAACAAGCATAACGAGTCATGCCTGTAATCCTTCCATTGGGCTGATCACTCCAATTCAGATAATGGAGATTCGATAAATACAAACCCCTATCTAAATGGGCTAAAACTTCCGCTTGAGGCAAATTACCGCCATGCATTTCCGGCGCACGCATTAATTCATTGACATCCGCCCCATTAGAGATTTTTTCATATTCCTTACCACTTTTAGCGCTGACAAGGGAATTGATCAAACGCCCTTGCTCAATAATAGTTAACTGATCGGGGGCAATTTCGCCTGATTGTGTAAACTGAGGTACGGAACCACGCCGAAAGTTCTCTTCTAAGGTTAATTTTTGGGAAAGATGCCGCTCACCTTTGGACAATTTAAGCAAAGCACTATTGCCCTGTTGTAAATAAGATTCCCCCACACTCCCAGTCAGGAATGAGACTAACTCGGCTGCCGCAGCAGGTGCTAAGTACGTGCGATATTGCCCGGGCGCAATGGTCATACCCGGTAATTGCAGCGCTTGTAATGCTGTCACAGAGCGGTCAATCTGTTGATTATAGACTTCTTGTTCCCAATGACTGCCCGCATAAATGTCTTTGACTGCTTTTTGTCCGTGGGCAGTTTCCACAAATAGAGAATAATCTAGGGAAAAAGTATCAGTGGCGAACCAATGGCGCTGTCCTGCGGAATTAGCATTAGCACGAATTACCACACCACCGGCATATAATCCCGCAATATCTAATCCGGCGCAAGGTTCGAGAATTGCCGCAAATACTGATTCATGGGGTAATAAAGCACCATGATAAACCGAGTGACTAGAACCATAATCTTGGGGTAAAACGATGTAAGGATTACCTGGCAACTGATTGATCTCAGAACGTAAATCTTCTAAGTGATGGTTAGCAATGGCATAGTCGCTCTCTAGATGCCCTGTAAAAGGGAATTCGGCAAAATATTCTTGCTCTTTAAATTGCAAAATCATCGTGATTTCGCCATCAGATACTAAGCCAGTTTGACGAATTTTTCCTTGATTGAATCGGGTAAATTGGCTGGATTCAGCACTAAGATTGAGGGTTAAATGTTCGGCATTGTTTAATTGCCCAATTAAGGCTGTAGCTAGGGCGAAAAAACTCTCTTCTAATTGACTAATGCTGTAATTCATTGCTTTAAATTGATTTAGGTTAAATTGATTTAGTTGGGATTGATTGGCTAATAAAATTTTTTCAGGGAATCCCTTGATCATTAATGTCTATTCCCAAAAGTTTATTCCTAAATTCTATGATCGCAGAAGCTTTGATGTTACCGACCTTGAGCATAGCGGTCTTAGCAACTTCCATCTAAATATTACAGATATTAGCCCATAACATTATTACCTAATAACATAAGCAAACTAGGAAAAAGCTAAACTGCTAAATTTTAGACCGATTAGTCCAAACGTTTGCGAAAATAGACACAATATAATAACCTTGACCCAATGTACGGTAATCATTAGCAGTGTGGTAACTGTGTAACTATGCGTGTCCCCAATGAAATCCCTGTGGCCCAACGGGTAAGCGATCCGCAACGCACCCCAAATCCTTCTCATCCCATAGTGCAATCATTGCGGGTCTTTCCTTGGTGGGGTTATCTTTTAGCAATATTAGCTTTCTTAGCGCCAGTGATTGCAGCTAGGGCCTTGTTTGTCTGGAATGGGATCAACGAGTCGCCTACTAATTCCCAAGGTAATAATTCTAAGGCTAATTCGCCTAACTCCCCCAATACCTCCAGCACCGGAGCAACCACACCGCTCAGACCCACCGATTTACCCACATCTGTACCTGGTACTCCGTCATCAAGCGTTAACAACACCCCCACTAATAACACGCCTAGTTCTGCTAACAATGCTAGCGCCGATAGTAACAGCAGTGTGATGCTAGGACATTTACGTTATAGTGAAGCCCCAGCCAATACCCTCCGTCCCATTGGTCGTGCTGGGGATGGCTATGAAATTAAACTCAGAGAAGCCGCAGCTAAAAGTTATCTGGCGATGGTAGCCGATGCCCGCGCCGAAGGCATTGAATTGGTGGTAATTTCAGGATTTCGCACTAAAGCCGAACAAAAAGAATTATTTTTTGGTGTAGGACAACAACGCAACCAAACTCCAGCCCAACGGGCCCAAGTTAGTGCCCCTCCTGGTTATAGTGAGCACCACACTGGCTATGCCGTAGACATTGGTGATGGCAGCACCCCTAGTACTAACCTGTCCCGTAGCTTTGAAAAAACGGCGGCATTTCTGTGGCTGCAAAAAAATGCGGCCCGCTATGGTTTTGAGCTATCTTTCCCCGAAAATAACCCCCAAGGAGTGATGTACGAACCTTGGCATTGGCGTTATGTTGGCGATGACCAAAGCTTAGCGACTTTCTATAAAGGGCAAGGTTTACCGCCAAAAAACTAGAAAGCCACCGCTAATCAATTCCTATCGCCCGATCCCCCATGAAAATTAGCGGCACTGACCTATTGGCTGGGGCAATTTTTGCTATCTCGATGTTGGCATTGCTTGGCCCGATTTTGCATCTTTCACCCACCATACCGGCGGCGATCACCCTCATTGGTTTAGGTTTGTATGGTATGGATGTGGGCTGGTGGCAGGGGCGCGGCAGTAACGCCATCATGGTTTGGCTGAATCGTCGCTCACCAGAATATCAACAACGAGTAGCGTGCCATGAGGCGGGGCATTTTCTGGCGGCTTATTTGCTAGATTTGCCCATTAGCAGTTACGGAGTTGCTGATGGCATAAATTCAGCAGAACCTCTGACTCTCAACACTGAGGGGAATTTGCTCATCGGTTACAATTCTGTTGATTACAGTGCCGTTGATTCATTAAATACGTTAGCTAGAAATGCATCAGTTAATCGCAGCCCCATTTCCACCGACGACCTGTTAAGCCAAAAATCTCTGCTGCAAAAGTTAACTACCGTAGCCATGGCGGGGATCGTTGCCGAAGAGCTTTTATGCACTGGTGCAGCCCAAGGCGGCAATAATGATCAGCAACAATTACGCCACCTAGTCCGCTATCAAACCGAAATGCTGGGTCAAAACCAAACTAACTATAGCTTGCAGGAACGTTGGGCTAAACTGAGAGCCAGGGATCTGCTGCGTCCACACCAATCAACGCTGCAAATTCTGGCGGCTACCATGCAACAAAAAGCCGATCTCGCCACCTGTTGCCATGTCATTGCCTCAAGTCTTAATCCTGTAGCATCGCAAAATCAATCTACCATAGAGAAAAATCTAGTCATCAAGTCTTCAAAATAGACTTTTACCACTGGTAGCATCGGCCTTATAATAGGGAAGATAAATTCAAAATACACACTTCATCTCAACCATCAGGATTATGGAACAGATTATTTTCCCCGGCTCTGCCGTGCGTGTCATTAATGAAGGCGACACCTACTATGGTTTCCAAGGTCAGGTGCAGCGGGTGACTGATGGTAAAGTGGCGGTAATTTTCAGTGGTGGCAACTGGGAAAAAATTGTCTCTTTCCAGTTCCATGAATTAGACGTAATTAATACTACTGCCACGAAAAAGAAAAAATAGATG
>JBAXSK010000223.1:0-6903 GCA_037130765.1 Pseudanabaena sp. ELA607 | reverse complement strand
CAACTGCTTCTGTTACCATATTTTTAACCTCTTTCAACAACTTTGTGACATTACCAATCTGTTGGTGCTAAGATTAAGTTTTTACCCCCTTATTCCCCCGATTTATCACCTATTGAGTTATGTTGGTCAAAGCTAAAAGAAATTATCCGCTCAGCTAAAGCTCGTACAATTGAGACTCTTGATTCAGCAATTACTATGGCTATTAATGCTATTACTGATGAAGATGCTCTGAATTGGTTTCATCATTGTGGCATTTATTTTGACCCTTTCAGGTAGCTTTTTTGTGGCGGGTTTGACCGGAAATTGCTGTAAGTAATCTTTTATTTGGACAACGCCGTTAATTTGATGCTTTAGAAAATTTTTGCCGTGTTTACAGAGTAAGCTTTTAACCTCAAATCTACACTATTTTAGCTATATCGCAGCGCTAGGATAAATCGCCCATAACAAAGAACCCGATTCCATCAAGAAATCAGGTTCTTTGATTTAGTATTAATTAACTACAATTAACTAATTAATCATTGACCACTTCAGCGATTACAGGTGTTGCTGCTTCAGCCTCATCATCACCATCAGTTTCATCAGCCGTAGTAGGAATAGGAACATTAGACGCAGCCAAACTACCCTCAGGAAGCATTTCCACCGTGCTATGAGCGAGCAACCACTGCAAAGCTTCCTTGGTAATCATTTCATCTTTGAGAACTTCTTTCAATCGTTCTACATCAATATCATTACGATCCAAGTCTGCCAAAATCTTAGCCGTGCGCTCAGCTACAGCCTCTTCAGTGACCGTAACATTGGCTTCCTTCGCCAATTCATCAAGGGCAATCTTCCGCTTAATCCGGCTCACTGCTTCTGGTTCATTGAGCTTAGCCATTTCTGCAATCAGTTCATTAGTGAACAGCCGCTTGACATAGCTAGGATCCATCTGCTCTGACAAATACTGTGCCTGCTGCTCAATCAGGAATTCTACTTCCTTCCGCACCATCGTCCGAGGCAATTCCACCTCTAACTGTGCCACTAAAGCTTCTAAAACAGCTTTCTCGCGGTTATCATCGGTTTTACGGGTGGCATCATCCACAATCCGCTTTTCTAGCAAATTCCGCAGATCCGCTAGGGTCTCTTGATCGCTAATATCTTTCGCAAATTGATCATTCAATTCAGGCAATTCGCGCGTCTTAATATCATTGACCTTGATAGTGTAGGAAAATTCGGTTTCACCATCTTCCTCACCGCACAACTCAGGAGGCAAAACTCCCAAAACCTGCTTCTCTTGACCAACTTCCATCCCCACCAAAGCAGCAACTACTTCGGGAATATATTTAGGAGCTTGACCTTCTAAAGGAATATCAACCTGAAGATCAGTTTCCGAAGCTTCATCAACTTCTTCCCCAGTTTCAGGGCGGGTTACGGTTAAATCAATGGTGGCTACATCACCAGCCTGCACCCCACGACCTTCCACAGGAATTAAAGTCGAGCGCCGCACCTGATAATCATATAAAGTGCTATCTACTTTGGTTAAATCAGGTAAAACCTCTTCTGCTTGTACCGTAAAACCTTGATATTCCTTCAAAGTAGCTTCAGGTTCGACATCAATTGAGGCAACAAAGCTAAACCCTTGACTAGGATCAAAATTCTTGACTAGCTCTTCCATGCTACTGAGCATCTGGAAACTGCCTATGGCTTTGACATCGGGATGTTCTTTGAGAACTGCTTGCAGACTTTCCTCTAATATATCTTCCAAGACCGTTACTTTCAGCCTATCATTACCTACTTGCCGTAAAACTAAGGGCAAAGGTGCTTTCCCAGCCCGAAATCCAGGTACTTGGACAGATTTTTGTAACTGCTTTACAGTGCGATCATAAACAGCTTTAGACTTCGTGCTTTCAATTTCAATAGCGAAACTAACTTGACTAGCAGGAAGCTTATCTAGCGTGACTTTCATTCAAGTTGCCTAATGCGAGTGCGTGATTCTGTGGCATAGGGACAAGGCAAAAAGCTACTCTCAAAGTTACCCTCAATACCTGAATATTTAAGTAATATCTGAGAATTTCTTCTTTATTTTGCCCTTTTTAAGGTGCCGAGTAGATCATTGTACATGATCATGCTACTCCCACACAACCTACATTATTATTGCCCAGATTCACGATTAATGAGCATCTTTTTCGAGCTTTGCCCCTAAATTTGGCTGGCTTGATTTTGATCTTGAATTTGCCCCTGAAAATATTAGCCCCTATCACAACCTGTTTCATGCTAAACAAATTTAATGCTAAACAAAAAGCAGGAATGTTGTGAGATGACAAACTCCTGCTTTTAATCAGTTCAATTAAGTTAGATTAGCTCTGAATTAGATTAGTCCTGAAATTTAATTCATTGTTCCCCCAAAAATTTCTAGGACATCAATGCAATTCTAGATAAACTGAGGACTAGATAGCTCGTTGCTACCATGATTATTATCATTGGCCATAGTTTTTTGCTCAGTAGTTGGCAATTTCTTCTGATTCAAGATCAACATCGTCCCTACGGCAAAACAAAGCACACTCAAACCCAAACAAATTGCCACATAAACTGGTAGCTGGGGATCTCTGGCCAAATTGAGCATCGATTGATTCAAACTATCGATTAATGCTTCTAGTTGCATTGTTTCCATACATTCATCCTTGTTAATAATTGCTTATTACACAAACTCTTTACATTATTTTTTTAGCATACCAGCGACGGACGTGGCACAAATGGCACAAAACGTAAGGCAAAAATAAATATTTGTATCGTCAATTTTGAGTCAATTTTTGCGATTAATCATGGGGATCATTGTCCCTGATTTACTTTAAAATAATTTGGTTTGATCGCAAAAATGACTTGCTTTTAAAGTAGCTACTCCTTTGATTTGTAAACAAGCATATAAATATACTGATAAAAACCTATTAATGTTTACAATCCTTAGTTTATCTGTTGCAATGAGTGTTGTGGGATAACAGATCAAACTAGGCTTAAAACTGACCAGCCGTGGTTACTTGATTGAGTGGATAGTCAAAAACTGATGGATGGTAGGGAGTCTGCCAACTCAAATTTGCCAACCCCAATTATTTAGATTGCTCCGATAAATGTACCGATCCTTTGGGCAGCTTCTTCTAATCTGCTGGGAGGATGCACCAAAGCAAAGCGCACATAACCTTCGCCATAACTGCCAAATCCCGAACCAGGGGACAGGGCGACTCCTGTGGCTGCCACTAACTTGAGGCAAAAATCCACTGCATTCCCTTGAAATGTGGGCGGAATTTTAGCCCAAAGATACATCGTGGCATCGGGTACTGGCACAGACCAACCAATCTGATGCAACGCCTGAATCATCACATCGCGTCTTTGTTTTAGGGTATCTACGGTGCTACTAATGGAGCCATGATCATCAAGTAGAGCTTTAATCGCACCATCGAGAATGCCTTGATATTGATTGAAATCCACTACGGCTTTAATTTGTCGCAGTGCCCGAATCAGATCGCGATTACCAACGGCAAAACCGACCCGAAACCCGCCCATATTATAGGATTTGGACATGGTAAAAAATTCAATGCTGACGGAACGATTTACATCCGCTTGCAAAATAGATGGCGGCACTGCTTCATTAAAGACCAAATCCACATAGGGAAAGTCATGGACTAAAGCGAGGTGATGGGTTTGGCAGAAAGCTACAGCTTCTTGAAAGAAACTCAAAGGAGCCATAGCCGTAGTGGGATTATGGGGATAACTCAACACCATCATTTTCGCTTTAGCTAATACGGAAGCAGGAATCTGGTTGAATTGCGGCAAAAAATTATGCTCAGGGGTCAGCGGCATGGGATAAATTTGACCACCGGCCAGATATACGCCGCCATAATGGGAAGGATAGCCGGGATCTTGTAACAGAGCAAAATCCCCCGGATTGAGTAAGGCTAAAGGTAGGTGGGCTGTGCCTTCTTGGGAGCCAATCAGGGGTAATACTTCCGTTTCGGGATCGACTTGCAAGCTAAATTTGCGTTCGATCCAAGTTGCCACAGCGGTCCGGAAGGATTGTGTACCACTAAAGAGCAAATAACCGTGGGTTTGGGGAATTTGCAGTGCTTCTGTAATTGCGGTTAAAATATGCGGTTCCGTGGGCAAATCAGAAGAACCAAGGGAAAGATCGATAATATCTTTGCCATCATGGCGGGCAGAGGCTTTAGCGCGATCCATATCCGCAAAAACATTATTTTGCAGTGGTAATAGACGGTCAGCAAATTGCATGGGAAATCCTAGATAAATAACTTAGAGGGTGTAAATGTGCAGATTCCCAACTCTTGGGGTGAATTTACTAGTTGTCTTTGGTGGCTGAGAAAAAGTCAGGGATTTTGAAAGAATTGTATTCCCTAATTATGATTCAGTTTGATGATGCGATTTGCCTAACCGCGCTGGTACAGCCGTATGGGTTCCTCGTAACTGACCACAGGCGGCATCAGCTTCTGTGCCTCTGGTGCGCCGCACACTAACCGCCACATGACAAGCTTCTAGAGTTTGCACAAAAGTCTGAATCGCTCGTTCCGTCGGTCGGCGATAGTCGGCATCACTAATGGGATTATAAGGAATTAGATTCACATGACTCTGGAAGCCTTTAATATTTTGGGCTAATTCTTTGGCGTGTTCTGGTTGATCGTTGATTCCGGCTAGGAGCGTGTATTCAAAGCTGATTCTGCGTCCGGTGATGGCAACATATTCGCGGCAGTCAGCCAGTAAGTCATCAATGGAATAACGCAAAGCTGAAGGAATTAACTGAGCGCGAATAGTCTGATTAGGAGCGTGCAAACTCACTGCTAGGGTAACTTGTAATTGCTGCTGTGCTAAGCGGACAATTTGATTGGGCACACCCACCGTAGAAATAGTAATATTCCGTTGCCCAATGCCAATGTCTTGATTGAGGACACGCACGGCGGCAATGAGGCTATCGAGGTTAAGCAACGGTTCTCCCATGCCCATAAAAACCAGGTTACTGACTCGCTCCCCCATCATCTCTTGTACGGTCAGCACTTGGTCTAAAATCTCATAGCGGGTTAGATTGCGCCGAAATCCCCCTTTACCCGTGGCACAAAAATCACAAGCCATCGGGCAACCCACCTGAGTCGAAACGCATACGGTGAGCCGCTTAGCTGTGGGAATACCAACAGTTTCAACTATTTCGCCATCTTCTAATTGCAGTAAAAATTTCTCTGTACCATCGGGAGTTACTTTATGTAAATGAATTTGAGAGCGACCAATCCAAGCTTTTGGCTCATCCTGCAACACCGCACGCCAAGATTTAGGAAATACAGTGATGTCGTCAAAGCACCGCGCCCCTTTATGGTAAATCCAGTCATGGAGTTGTTTACCGCGATATTTGGGCTGTCCCTGTTGTTCCACCCACTCGGTTAGTTCGCCTAAGGATTTACCCAGCAAAGCCACTGTTTTCGGCACAGGGGACTGGCTAGCAACTAAGAGGGGATCAGATAGCGGATCAGACAGGGAAACAGTCATAATATGATCAATTACGGGATAGATTGCGCGGCATTCACATATTAAAGCATTATACCCCTCGCCAAATAGTTCTTTTTGGCCGGATCTTTGTTACCTAAACCTAAATAAACTCTATGCAATAGCTCCCTAAGTTGAATGTTTTAGCTAAGTTTAATCAGAGGAATTTGCTGCTAAATTTGCACTTGACTTAATGTTAGCACCGAACAAAAAAATCACCTCTCAAGTTTTGAACTTGCAAGGCGATGTATTGAATTTAGATCATTGATTTTTTCTACTTGAGGCAGTAAAATCTACAATCTCAGCCTCAAAGTTGGGGATCTGGGCAGTGAGCATGAAAAAGGCTTTCGTGCGTTACATTTGATTAACGCACCCTACTGGACTGTTAGAATTTGCTAAGATTTTAGAAACTAAAATATGCGCGAGATGTAAAGTGATGATAATTACAGAAACTTCAACTCAAAGCGATATTAGGCGATCGCTAATCCAAGAAATCGAACAAACTTCAGATCATGTTTTAAGTGAGGTTTTAGATTTTCTTTTGTTTGTGAGAGCAAAACATTCACAAGATATTTTGAATATAAATGTAAATGCTGGTAGCTATGAAGCCGATGAAGATTATGAGGATATTGCAGAAGCTAAAGCGGCTCTAGCATCTGTTGGTTCTGAGGGTACTATCTCTTGGGAAACACTTAAGGCTGAGATTGGGCTATGAAGTATCGCATTGAGTTTGTAAAGCAATCCGCCAAGCAACTAAAATCCCTATCCACTGAAGAGCAGCAAAGGATCAAGATAAAGATTGATGCTTTAGCTGATGTTCCACGTCCTGATGGTGTAGTCAAACTGACAGGAGAAGATAGTCTCTATCGCATTAGGGTTGGGAACTATCGCATCATCTACTCTATTCAGGATAATCAACTACTCATTTTAGTGTTGAAAATTGGTCATCGTAAGGATGTTTATCAGTAATAAATACAATCAAATGGTAATTACGCACAACAATTCAAGCAAAAAGATTAGTTTTTTGTTACTTCAAAGGTGATCAATGAAAGACATTCGAGATGAACACTTCCAAATAAAAATGATCAATCGTTGTTTGCTAATTGATGAATTACTTTCACTTGGGTATATTGGAGGTCGGAAGGATTTAGTCGATTTTCTACGTCTCACTTGGGAAATTCCGTTGCCCAATGCCAATGTCTTGATTGAGGACACGCACGGCGGCAATAAGGCTATCGAGGTTAAGCAATGGTTCTCCCATGCCCATAAAAACTAGATTACTGACCCGCTCACCCATCATCTCTTGTACGGTCAGCACTTGGTCTAAAATCTCATAGCGGGTTAGATTGCGCCGAAATCCCCCTTTACCCGTGGCACAAAAATCACAAG
>JBAXSK010000222.1:0-6933 GCA_037130765.1 Pseudanabaena sp. ELA607 | reverse complement strand
CTTCAAAGCTGAGGTCTTCGTCTAGTTCGTCGAGGAGTTGACGACCTGTTTCGTCGAGGTCAACTTTAACGAGGCGGCTTTCGTAATAAATGGGGACGGTTGCGCCATCGGCGACGGCTTGGGAGATGTCGTAAATGTCGATGTAGTCGCCAAAAATGGCGGGGGTATTTTTATCGCTTTGTTCGATTGGTGTGCCTGTGAAGCCGACAAAGCAAGCATTGGGTAGAGCATCACGAATATATTTAGCGAATCCGTAACGGGTAGCTTTGCCTGTAACGTTGCCATTTTCATCTTTGATATCGACTTGTTTGGCGGTGAATCCATACTGGCTACGATGTGCCTCATCAGCAAGGACGATGATATTGGCGCGATCGCTAATTTTTGGATAGAGGGTTTCGCCATCGGCGGGAGAGAATTTCTGAACGGTGGTAAAAATAATTCCGCCTGAGTTGGTGTTGAGCAGTTGCCGCACGCGATCGCGATTATCCGCTTGTTGTGGGTCTTGTCTGAGGAGTTGCTGACAACCTGCGAAGGTGTCGAATAGTTGATCGTCGAGGTCGTTGCGATCGGTCAGCATAACCACAGTGGGATTATTGAGGTTTTGGTCTAAGACTAGTTTTCCTGCGAGAAATACCATTGAGAGGGATTTTCCGCTTCCTTGGGTATGCCAAATTACGCCGCCCTTGCGAGGGTTGCCTTCTTGTAAGGACAAATTGCCCTGTCCCCCTCTCCCACTGGGAGAGGGGGACAGGAGATCTAGTAGGGTTTGGAGGATGGTTTCTAGGTTTTGGAAGATTTCTTGATTGGTGAATCTTAGAACTGTTAGCCCTAACGAGTTTAGATATTCACTGCGTTGGCGATCGCGTTGCTGTTGTTCTGGTTGATTGTGAATCTCGCCATCAAGTTCAATTACTAATTTGCGATCGTGACAATAAAAATCAACGATGTAATTACCGATCTGATGTTGTCGCCGAAACTTTAAGCCTAAAAAGCGCTTTGTTCTAACAATTTCCCAAAATACTTTTTCCGCAGATGTTTGATTCTTTCGTAATTCTCTGACTTGTTCTAACAGCGTAGTTACTGCTAATCCCCCTTTGTAACCTAAGTCTTCGATACTTTCCCTAGATTCCTGATTTTCCCTCTCCCTAAATCCCTCTCCCCTTGGGAGAGGGACTTTAAGATTATTTTTCTTGTCCTCCTCCCTCTGGGCTACGGTGTACACACAAGTCAAAAAACTGTGCACACAAGTCGTGAAACCATTGCAATACAAGGTTTTTATCGACATTTACTTATTCTCAATAGTGCAAGGCTTATTGAGAATGCCGAATGAGAAATCAAGGTTTCAAGAGCCTAAAATTTCTCAATTCAGCGTTAAACCCAATCTGGGTGGACTTGTGTGTACACGGCAGCCCTTGGAGGGGTGGCAGGCAAAGCCTGACGGGGTGGTGTTATTTATTCATTTCAAGCCGTGCCATTCTTAATTTGATTGACTATATCTTGGCGCAAGCGGAATGTGTCGCCATGTTTTAGATGTGCCTCCCAACTTTGGAGCGACTTTTTAAAGGTTATAAGATCGATTTTGCCTTGTTCTAGCGCTTTTTTCTGTCTTCTTAGGCGCACACGGGCGCGGCGCAGATTTGCAGTACGGATTTTGATGCGGTTTGGCAATATCCGAAAGCCGACAAAATTAACGCCGATGCGGGTGGCGGTGATTTGGGTTTTGATGGGATGCAGTTTTAGGCGTAATGAGTTGAGATATTCAACTTACTTATTCACCTTACGCAGATAGAAAATGTGCCCTCATCCCCCAGCCCCTTCTCCCAGAGCGGGAGAAGGGGAGCAAGAGTCATTTTTAGAGCTTTTTTCTTGTTCCCCTCTCCCAAAAAGGGAGAGCAGGGCGGTTTCATTTTCGGAAAAGGAAGTAGGGAGGGAGCGTAAAAGAAATCAGAGCGGCGAAAGGTCGAATATGATGGGATTCGGCTATCTGACGGTAGCTCTAGCATTGTTTGTAGCGTTTGCCAATGTTTCTCACAAAAATCTGCTAATGGTCGATATCCGTGATAATTACACAGCACTCCCAGCAAGGTTAGGCACATTACTAGCCACAGTGGATGACGCTTACCTTTACTTTTGCGATTTTTATCTTCCTGTTTTCTCTAGTCTTTACCTACTAACCCTCTCCGAATATGAAACCGTCATGCTCTCCCAAAAAGGGAGCTACGGTGTACACACAAGCGAGAACCAAGAACTGAAGTTCTTGGCTAAAAGCTAAAGTCAGTTAAAACTGACTAAATTCTGGAATTTAACCCGTTTCAACGGGTTTTAGCTTTTAGCCAAGAACTTCAGTTCTTGGTTCTCGCTTGTGTGTACACGGTAGCCTTGCAAAGGGGAGGGAACAAGATTTCCAGTTTTCCCCCTTTGCAAGGGGGAATTAAAGGGGGTATTTAGACTTGTGTGTACACGGTAGCTGGGCGAGGGGGAATCTGTGGGTTGGAGGTCATAGCCGTGATGGTAGGCATAACCGAGGTTTTGCAAGAGTTGGAGTTGGTATTGTTCGATCTCATCTTCGGTGAGGGTTGATTTCATAGCAATGGTTAGGCTCTCTGATAAATAAATCGAGCAAAATCAAGGACTTCTTCGCGTTTAGTGTCGGAAAGGTTGCTAAAAATAGCGGCGATTTTATCGGTGGGTGTGACCCATTGTTTTGTAGCGATTTGCCAGACGACTATAAATTGTTTGGATGATAAGGCGCATAGTGCGGTAGTTTCGCCACTTTCATTAACAAATTCAACTTCAAAATTATCATCGTCATAGCATTCAACGATTGTGCCTTGATCGCCTACAAATTGTTTTTGTTCTGGCAAGTTAACAAGGATTTCTACAATGTCGAGTAATTCTGGTTTAATCATGATTTTTTAGGGATATAGATTGTGGCTAGTCGAGCTTGTTTTGAGTTAGGAGCAATTAGCCAGCCTGTACGCACAGTTTCTATTTGCTCTGATTCTACACCTTGAATTTTTAGGTCTATTTGATATCTTGTGCCATATTGATCGCTGTTCTGCTCTAGGGCTTCTGCGTTGAGTGCTTGATCGTAGATCTGATCGAGTAGTGGTTGGTAGTTGTCTTTGGTGTAGCCCAGATGTTTTTGAAACATGAAGGCTTTGTCTTTTCCTTTTGGGTTATCTGGATCGAGGGCATAGGCTGTAAGTTTTCGAGGATCAATTAATATTTCATCGACAATTTCTCGTAGTTTCATTGGCTTATTCCTTAACGCGGAGTTAACCGCTCATTAGTTTTGGTAACAGATGATCGCATCTTCGGTATGGCTAGATTTCATTGGCTTTGATTTTTTCGTAAAGAGTATCCACTGTTTCTCCTGTAAAGAGTTTCTCTTTTAGTTTGGTATAGTCGCCGTTGCCAAGGTTGCAAATTTTCCAGAATTGGGCAACTTTGGCGGATTCGAGATTTTCAATGAGAAGTTGAAATGCTTCTTCAATAATTTGTTGATCGCTTTGCAGATTAATTTTCATTGTCTAATTCCTCGATAAGTTCAATGGGGTTAAGGGCGGGAATACTTAAACTTTTACAGCGATTGAGTAAGCGTTTGTCACAGGTGATAAAAAAATCACTTCCCGATGCTTCAAAACTGGCGACATGAAGGGCATCTATAGGCTGTATCCCTTCTGATTCTAGCTTTTTTGCCCTTTGACGGATTGCTTCATTTAGGGGCTGAAAGATTTGGGATTGATCCAAGTATTTTTTTATGCTGGCTTGAATAATGGGAAAAGGATTTTTCTGGTTTTCATAGTTTAATACTGCCGAGTTTATGGTTTGGATTTGTTGGCTTTGGATTAAATTAAAAATGATTAGGACTGCTTGAGATTCTAAATATATTTTGCTCTGGCTTTGATCGTCGTAGGGGCGATTGTAAACACTGGTATCTAAATAAATTTTGATCATGGCTTAACGCGGAGTTGACCGCTCATTAGTTTTGGTAATAGAGAATCACGAGTTTTTGTTAGGGCTTGAATTTGGAAAATATTAGTTTCAATTTTTTTGTAAATTGGTTTAGTTAGTTGTTCATACTTTTCTAAAATATTGATTACTGGAATTAGAAAATCTAATCCCCTAAAATTTGTCTTGCTAATTTCTGGGAATGTACTTCCTGAAGCTAATTGTTTAATAATTCCAATTTTTGTTAAAAGCCATCCATATAAAAAGTAAACACTGAATTTTGCATTAGGAATAATTGTAATAAAGCCTTGATTTGTGCAAGCTTCTTTTGTGTTAATTGTTACCTCTCCTATGGTTGCTCGACTTGTAAGAAGTAATGAATACTTAGGAAATAATCTTGCAGAGCTTTTTTGCAATCCTAATTTTGTGATTTTCTTTTCAGAATCAATTGAAAATAAGGTTTTAGCTTTTGTTAAATCAGTTGGTGAATACCAAGGAATATCACCATTTTCCCAGTAGCTCGGTTCGGTTGTTGATGGTGTACCGCCGCCTACTGTTTCTACTTCATCCCCAATTGTAGAAATTTTCCAACCTTTGGGAATATCGCCTAACTCAGAGGCAAACATCGCACCACCAGATGATTTATAGGGCTTACCCTCTGCATTGGGCTTGCCCTGAGCGAAGTCGAAGGGAAACTCGAAATCTATAAACCAATGCTTAAAGAGAGTCTGTGCTATTTGCTCCAAAGTCTCATTTTGTCGCCTCAAGTTTTCAATCTTCGCATCAAGACAAGATAAAACATCAGCAATTCGTTTTTGTTCCGTGACATCTGGCAACGGAATCATAACTTCTTTTAATTCTGAAGATTTAATCCCTTGAACTGTAGAACCTGATGCACGAGCTTTAAGGCGATGCTGCATTAAGTCAGTTTGTAATGAATAGAACAGAAAATGATTAACTAATAAATCAGGTTTTCCCCTTAGTAAAATAATTCTTTGTGCCAGAGCTATATTCTCATCTTTTATCATTGCTACTTCGCCAAGTGGTGCTTCTGTTGTTAATAAGACATCAGTTTTTTTAGGAAAGCCTCTCGTCATCCAAGATAAATATTCGCTTTCTTGAATAAACTCATCAGGCGTTAATATACTTCCATCTTTGATAACTTTTGCTGTTATTAAAGGAATTCCTTGAGTAACTTTAACAGGTGTTTTTCCTCTATAGTCAATAAATTTTTCAATGGCATCTTTTAAAGAATATTCTTTCCAATCACTCATAACTCACCTTTACTATTTCCTTAAAACCCAAAACAAAAAACTTTAAACTCAGCGATTATTTACATCTAATCTGAATAAAACTTTGCTTGTACATACTCCTCAATTGCAGAAATAAAAACATCAGCCTGATCTATCAACTCCCTCGCCGTCAACTCGTCAGGCTCCAACATTTCCCCATAATCACTCATTTGGCGTTCCTCAAAAGCACGATGCAAACTACGCGATAAATCCTTAGACAACTCGCCCGTTTTGATAAACTCCCGATCAAAAAAACTAATAACCCCACTATGTTTAGAACTGCCTAGATTTTTAAGACTTAACAAACCCATCGCCGCATAAAACATCGCATAGTAAGAGCGATTAATACTGCCACGATAAGCCCGATTATTAGCTAAAATCCTAGCCTCTTCTAAAGTTTGCTTTGCTTCCGAAAAACGATACTCAACTAATAACCGTAACTGCTCAGAAATCATACCGTAATCCCTTCTTGAGCAATTTTAGCCATCAAAGGACTAGCACCCACAGCACCAGTTTTTAACTGCTGCTCCGTCACAATAAAAGTCGAAATCACGCGATCGTACTCAAACCCAACCTCCCAAGCCACATCGATAATTTTTTTTCTAAGCGATCGATCCATCACATCAACCTTAATAAACACATCTAAATCCGACTCAATCGAGGCATCACCCCGCGCCCTTGAGCCAAAAACTTTTATCTCCAAAACTGCAACAATTTTTTGCAAACGTTGATAAAAAGCTAAAACAATTTGGCGATCAGCTTCTAACATCATGACTCAACCTCCGTAAGCATTAACAGCACTTGCTCCTTTAACATCGGCAACTCATTCTGGACAATATGCCACACAATCCCTAAATCCACCCTGAAATACTCATGCACAACCAAATTACGAAACCCAATAATTTTTTGCCACTCTACCGCCCCATATTGCTCTCTAGTCTCCTCAGACATTGCCCTTGCCGCCTCACCAATCGTCTGTAAATGAAACAAGATCCAAGTCTGCACCAACTCATCATCAAAAAAAGCTGCATTGCCTCGCACAGCGTACTTTTCGATTTTGGCGATCGCCTCGTCAATATCCCTTAACCTTTCAAGATCGCTCCTCATAACAAAATACAATCCCGCAAAACGCGATCGCGAATTCTCTCCTTTAGTCCCGTTTCCGTTACTACATCCACCTTACGCCCCAACAAATCCTCTAAGTCTCGAATTAACCCCACAGGAAACCAAGACGAAATTTTATTAAGGTCGTAATCAATCAAAAAATCAATATCGCTATTTTCCGTCTCCTCACCCCTAGCCACCGAGCCAAACACCCGCACATTAAACGCCCCATGCTTTAAGGCGATCGCCAAAATCTCCTCGCGTCTTTCCTGTAACAATTGCTTGAGTTTTTTCTCCTGATTAACCGCAATACTCATAAATTAATCTCCCTGTTCATTCAAAACTTGACTACAAATATTCGCGATCGCCCTTTGTAAATCAGGCAAATTATTTTCTATAGCATCCCACACACGATACAGATCAATGCCATCTAAATAATCGTGAACTAAAACATTTCTAAAACCCGATAAAGCTCGCCAATCAATATCTAAAGCAGTTGCCTTTAAATCATCCGATAGCCTTTGAGTTGACTCAGCCATTATTTGCAAACGTCGTAAAACAGCATCTTGCACAAACTCATCAC
>JBAXSK010000221.1:0-7045 GCA_037130765.1 Pseudanabaena sp. ELA607 | reverse complement strand
GGTAAAAACATTAAATCTCACCCTAATGTAGCAGTAATTCGCTTACAAAAGGATGAGATTGTTTTACATCGTTCTCAATGCCATTTAAGTCATTACATTATAGAACTTGCCTAGTGATCGCTCGCTATCTTTAGCCATTAATCCGCGCCGCGATCGCTTCTGCCATCTCTTGGGTTCCCACAGGCGCAACCCCAGTCGGAGCTAAGTCATAGGTAACGTGCTGACCTTCGGCAATGATCGCCTCGACCGCAGCTTGTACCTTGTCAGCCGCCGCAGTTTCATTCAAATAACGCAACATCATCACCCCAGACAAAATCAAGGCGGTGGGGTTGACCTTGTTTTGTCCAGCGTATTTTGGTGCAGAGCCGTGAATCGCTTCAAATACTGCAATATCCGTACCGATATTTGCCCCCGGAGCCACACCCAAACCGCCAATCATCCCCGCCGTCAGGTCAGAGACAATATCACCATAAAGGTTAGGCAACACCAACACATCATAGAGTTGGGGCTTTTGCATCAACTGCATACACATATTGTCAACGATGCGATCTTCAAACTCAATGTCGGTGTATTCCTTGGCTACGTCCCGCGCCACTTCAAGGAATAAGCCATCGGTGTATTTCATGATGTTGGCTTTATGCACCGCTGTAACCTTCTTGCGGCCATTGGCACGGGCATAGTCGAAAGCAAATTTGACAATGCGACGGCTACCAAACTCAGAAATCGGCTTGACCCCAATGGCAGAACCTTCACGGATCGCTTTACCAGACAAGTCAGCCAGAAAGTCTAAGGCTTTTTTCGCTTCTTCAGTGCCGGTTTGGAACTCGATCCCAGCATAGAGATCTTCAGTGTTTTCCCGCACGATGATTAGATCTACATCCTTGAAGTTGCTCTTCACCCCTTGGACTGACTTAGCCGGACGCAGGTTAGCATAGAGGTCTAATTCCTTGCGAATTGCCACATTGACCGACCGGAAACCAGAGCCAACGGGGGTTGTAATCGGGCCTTTGATGGCGATCTTGGTTTGTCTAATGGTGTCGAGGACACTATCTGGTAACGGCGTGCCATGGGTTTCCATCACATCAACCCCAGCATCCACCACAGTCCAGTCAATCGCCACACCCGAAGCATCAATTACAGTTTGGGTTGCTTGGGCAACTTCTGGGCCAATACCATCCCCACGCACTAAGGTTACCGGATATGCCACAAATATACTCCTGAAATACTCTACAACTGTCTACCTTAAAGCGACCCAAGGTTTTGCTTAGGCTAAAAAAGGCAGTTTATGGGAAAATCTTACTGCAAAATCCTGCTCATCCCTCTAGGGTATGACAATTTGTTGTTAGCTTACGGTCACATTTGCACTCGATAACGCAGCGAAAGAATTATGTTAAGCTCAAATGATTAAACGTTGCCGTTGCATACCGTAAAATACCCCCTAATCTCGTATGGCGCGTCGCCGCTCAAGTAATTTGAACTCCCCTGCTCCTGCTCCGGCGGGTAACGCCACAATTCGTTTAGCCATTGCCGGGGCAATTTTTGCCATTGGTATTGGTGTAGGCATTGCTCTTTCAACGTTAAACCCCACGCCCCGCACTGTGGATGCCATTCGCCTCGATAACCTCGCCCCTAGCCGTGATTTTTGTAATAACTATGGGGCTTCGGCAATGGTCATGAACACTAGGGTTTATATTACGTTGAACCCGTTTAATGTGTACATCAGCCAAGCAGAACCAGTACCCGGTTGTGTAGTTTTGCCCAACAACTGGAACTTATTGCTGCAAAAAGGCGCTCTTAGTGAACAGGAAATCCGCATTTGTAAGGACAAGATGAACACTTTTGGGTTTACGGGGGACTTAGAGAAAAAGCCTTTTGTGGACTGCATTTATGAAAGCCGTAATGCTGCCGAGAAGTTTACGGCTCCAGCCGCCGCGCCCCCTACTCCCACACCTTAAGCTCTGATTAAGCTGTGATAACTATGGTTTAAGCCTGTTTTATTAATTCCGAGCTATTTTTTATATTTTCTACCCTCATTTTTCGCACCGGAGCTTGATTTTATGCGCCATGAGCAATTCCTACAGCTATTTCTTAAGCCAGTATTTCCCCAGTCAGTATTTCCCCAGCAATTAAGTCCCCAAAAGCGCAAAACTCCACTCTCCTATGGATTTGCCGCCGGTCTTTTAGCAATCGCGGCTTTATGTCCTGTATGTGCCCCCGATGCTGTCTTAGCCCAGACTAATCCCACTGCGCCAACTACGGAACAACAGCCCACTGCTACAACCACTAGCGCGACGGTTTCCCCAGCCGAGCAAGCCAAAATTCAGCAGGAATTAACTCAGTTGGTGGCGAGTCTGGATGCTGCGGCTTCTAAACGAGATTTAGATGCGGTCTTAGGCTTTTACAGTGCCAATTTCCGCCATAGTGATGGTCTAAGCAAAGACGAATACGGCAAGATTTTAGCGGCTCTGTGGCAACGGTATAACCAAATTCAATACACGAGCCGTCTGGTGAAATGGGAGCTAAAAGATGGGCAGTTGATTGCGGAGGTGGCGACTGAGGTGCGGGGCGTAAAAAGTAAAGATAATGATGATTTTACCCTGAGGGCAAGCCTGACCACGCGCCAAACCTATACTAAGGCTGATAGCACTGGTAAGTTGGGCTGGCAAATTGTGGGTCAAGAGGTTTTGACGGAAACTAGCTCCTTAAGTACGGGGGAAACACCGCCGCCGGTTAATTTGCGTGTGCCGACGATCATCGGGGTGGGGCGGCAATATGTGTTAGATGCCATTGTGACTGAGCCGGTGGGTAATGGCATTTTGTTGGGGGCAACCCTAGATCGTCCGGTTAATAATGCTAACTATAACCGTGATGAAACTATTGATCTTGCGCCATTGCGGGCGGGTGGGGTGTTTAAAATTGGTCAAGCACCGTTTCGGGCTGGCGATCGCTGGGTTTCGGTGGTGATTGTGCGGCAAAATGGCATGACTATTGCGAGCCAACGCATGAAGGTGAGTCGCACTGTGGTGGGCAATCAGTATATTCCTTCCCCAGAGTTGCCTGCTAATCGTCGCCGTCGTTTAGGCGTGCCGGATCGTCAAACGGTTGTGCCCTATCGCATTGATACGAAAATGGCGGTTGCTTTACCTTAAGAGATCCCCCCTTGAAATTTGCAGATCCCCGACTTCTTCGAGAGGTCAGGGATCTAAAGAATCTAGCCTAAGCTTTTACACTCGGTTTTGAGGCACGTTGCGCCAAATACTTTTTCGTCAAACGCTTGGCTCCCCATAGCCCCCCTAAAAGCACGATCCCCGCCGTTGGTGAAAATTCAAATGGTATAGCCGTTACAGGGGCGTTGAAAGTGGCTGTGAAGGTGGTGCCTATACCTGTATTATTACCATCGATATACAGAGTTCCTCCATCGTTGTAAGAGCCGGCGGTATCCACTGGAAGGTTAGTGAGAACATCAGTAGGGAACAAAGCAAAATACTGAGTTCCAAACGCCAATGCAGTCGCGCCATCAAAGGTATAGGAAAAACCACTGTTGCTAGTGCTAGAAGTGACTAATCCAGTGCGGTTGCTGTTTGAGTAAATATTCAGTGTCGATGGAGCCGTGCCAGTAAATCCCGTAAAGGTGAAATTGGTGATATACACCTGAGCAGGGTTTGTGCCGGAAACCGTGGTAAAGTTGCTGTCAGCAGCATTACCGCCGAAGTTAGGCGTAAAACTCTGACCTGAAAAAGACTCAGGAATTGTAGTAGTAAAACTACTTGTACTATTACCAATAGTAAACGTCGTCGCAAAAGAAGGCAGCGGCGCAAGGGCGAGGCTAGATGCAGCCAACAAAACTACTACTAACGAGTTTTTAGTGAATTTAATGGGGGGGGGTAAACATAATTTTTGCGTCTTCCTTAATTTAACCTGTAAAAGGCTTGTAATGCATTGAACATAGCCGAAGCTGAGCTTATTTTATTAGTAATACTGCTATCAGATCTAGATGAATTGCTACAGTTTACATAACTAAATCCCCGCAGATCTCTGACTTCTGCGATAGTTCAGGGATCTGATTGTCTGATTGTCGGAATCTCTGATCTTTAGGGCGGTTAAGGGCGGGTTAACCCTACCTGATGGCTTAGCACGGGCAGATTCTACCTTTGTGTTAAGCTAACAACAAGACTTGTATTTCCATACACCAGCCCAAACCCATGGATCAACCATCTCGCACAGCGCCAACAGCAGTGCAGTCTGCCTATTACTCCGAGGGCTACTCACGCACGCCACCCCCTGATTTGCCGTCTTTGTTGCTCAAAGAACGGATCATCTACTTTGGGTTGCCCCTCGTCTCTCCTGATGAGTATAAGCAACAGCTTGGGGTGGATGTAACCGAGTTACTCGTGGCGCAACTGCTGTATTTGCAATATGATGACCCCATCAAGCCAATTTATTTGTACATCAA
This sequence comes from Pseudanabaena sp. ELA607, assembly GCA_037130765.1. Taxonomy (GTDB): domain Bacteria; phylum Cyanobacteriota; class Cyanobacteriia; order Pseudanabaenales; family Pseudanabaenaceae; genus JBAXSK01. The sequence goes on along the minus strand of JBAXSK010000221.1, from coordinate 2,592 downwards.
TTCCACCGGAACTTCTTGGTACACAGGGGATGCCATTGGTTTTGAAACGGAAGCTTTTGCTATTTGCGATACGATTCGTTACATTAAGCCGCCAGTGCATACCATCTGTCTGGGGCAGGCTATGGGTACAGCCGCGATGATTTTATCCTGTGGGACAAAAGGATTTCGGGCCAGTTTACCCAATGCCACCATTGTCTTACACCAAGCGCGGCGGCAAACCCGAGGGCAAGCTTCGGATATTCAGATCCAAGCTAAGGAAGTATTTGCCAATAAAGAAGCCATGACTACCATTTTGTCCCATAATACCGGACAAACTCCAGAGCGCATCACCAAGGATATGGAACGGATGTTATACATGACTCCGGTACAAGCCCAAGAGTATGGCTTAATTGACCGTGTTTTGGAAAGCACCAAAGACTTACCTAAGGTTGTACCTGTGCTAGGTAGAGTTTAGAAATATTGCTGCAACTGTTGCACTTTGTCTCTTAGGCATCTTATAGAAATAACTTGAACAGGCAAGGAGCTTAAGCCCCTTGTTAAGACTAATAAAAGTTTCTAAGATGCTTAACTTACTTTTTCAAGCTGCCTTAATATTCCATATATTAAGAGTGAATCTCATTAAATTAACCAGTTACCCCTAAAACACTATGCCCATCGGAGTTCCCAGAGTTCCCTACCGCTATCCGGGTGATACCTTTACCCAGTGGATTAATATTTATGAGCGACTTTCCCTAGAGCGAATTATTTTCCTCAGTGGCGAAGTTAATGATGGGATGGCGAATTCGATTATTGCGCGATTACTTTATTTTGATTCTGAAGATCAAACCAAAGACATCTTCATGTATATCAATTCCCCCGGTGGTTCGGTAACCGCTGGTTTAGCGATTTTTGACACAATGCAGCACATCAAATCTGATGTCACGACGATTTGTGTGGGCTTAGCGGCTTCGATGGGGTCGTTTTTGCTGATGGCAGGTGCTAAGAATAAGCGTTATGCTTTGCCTAATTCGCGAATTATGATTCACCAACCTTCTGGCGGTACTCGTGGTCAGGCTTCGGATATCGAGATTGAAGCCAGAGAAATTCTGCGGATTCGCACTAAACTCAATCACGAATATGCTAAGCGCACCGGACAACCTTTAGAGAAGATTGAACGGGATATGAACCGCGATTATTATATGTCAGCGGATGAAGCAAAGGAATATGGCTTGGTGGATCGCGTGATTGAGTCTACGCCATAGTTGCGGCTAAATAGGAATGTTCAGATCCCCGACTTTTTCTCGGCAAGCAAAGATAACTTGTAAATTCATCAAAAAAGTCGGGGATCTACTTTTGACTGAGTTGAGATCCCCGACTTTTTCTCAGGGAGTAAAGAGAATTTCTAAATTTATAGTTGTTCAAATTACTTGGGAACTAAGCAAAGTTTAAGATATACAGTGAGCAGACAAGATGTCCGCCCTACAAAAATTTATGGTTAGTATTTTTGTGCCATTTTTAATCTAAACAACTATACAAAAAAGTCGGGGATCTTATAGCGGTTTTGAGTCTAGTAAGTCACACATGATTTTATCTAAGCTTACTGAACAAGGGGCTTAAGCCCCTTGCCTGTACCTTACCAGCATGAAAATTGCTGTAATTAATAACCCAACTGACGAATTAAACTGGCGGTGTATGAACTTCTGCCACTGCAATCTTTTTCCACTTGTTCGCGCCATTTAGTGGGCTTGACTTCACCTGAAATCCGGTATTTAGCTTGATTGCTTTGCCCTGAGAGATATTTACTCCAATCCTTGGGATTATATTTCAAGTGGAGAAATTCGTTATTATTACCTTGATAAGCTAGAGTTACCTTGATCACGCCTGAAGTGCTTTGTTCTCTGGCACGAATCACGACGACACGGCCATTTTTGTCAGTGAAACTCGCTCCCACCGGTGCAACAGGGGCTTGAGCCGGAATTGAGTTACACACGCTTGGAATGTAAGCAGGGGCAGGGCTAGCACTAGGTTTAGGTGTCGCTCCAAAAACACCAGTAGTACTACTAGAAGTATTTGTGCCGCCGTTAAGCTGACAGACACTGTTTTGGGGAATACAGACTTTACCGCAGGGCTTGCCTTTTTTGCAGTTCAAGGCTTCAGCGGCTGATGGCACAATCATTTGCCCCAATGCCTGCCCTATGCCCAAGGTAGCCAGAACTAATAAGCTCGTAGTAATGCCTAAACGGAACCGGTTATTCCTAAGCGGGTTATATTTAAGTTGAGCAATAGAATAATTCATAATAAATTTTCCTGTGTAGGGTGTTCCCCAAATGTTTTTGGTTGATTGTTGTTATAGTCAATAAAATTAAGAATGGCACGTTATTTAGATCCCTTATCAGACAAGATGTCTGACCTACGATTGATCAAGAAACGTAGAACGGACATCTTGTCCGTTTATCTGTCTCCTTTATTGTGCTATGTTTAATTGAAACAACTATACATTCTGTTTATGATGTATTCTCAATTCGCTTTCCCCTCAAAAAGAGAATTGATTTTTTCTTTTTTTTTAGAAAAGCTAGAGGTGATCTAGACAATTCTTAAATAGTTATTTAGATT
>JBAXSK010000220.1:0-7094 GCA_037130765.1 Pseudanabaena sp. ELA607 | reverse complement strand
GCTCTGGGAGAAGGGGTTGGGGGATGAGGGCAATTTGGGTTTTGCGTAAGTCCTACATTTTTTATGATTTTTCTAACAATTGTTCCAGAGTCTCAGGAAAATCACCATTTCGCACCATTCTCGAAAACACCTCATAGCAATCATTTTTATCACCCTCTTTACGCGGAAAGCCCAACCAGAGAATAATCAAAACCTTATGTCCGTCTGATTCAAAAGCCCGAAAAAATAGACGATAGCGATCGCTTAGTCCCATTCCTTTTAAACGTCCATAATGTCGGAGAGCGCCTCTGAGTGCAAATTGAGGTGCAAAAGGATCGAGAACAATTTTTTCTTTGATCCCTGTCATTACCGCCGCTAATAGCTTGACTGTCGGATGTTTGACAAATTCTGCATGGGGCAAACTGGTTTTGAGATGGCTAACCTGCTCCTTTAGATGTTGTCTCTGTGCGCCAAATAAGTCTCGATGAAAATAGATTTCCCAGCCATTACGAGCGATCGCCTTCATTAATCGAGTTCAACTCCCGCAAGAAGTTCATCATCATCTAGAGCCATTGCCTCGGTATAAGCCTCAAGGCGATCGCTATGTTTGAGCGCATCCTTTGTAATAAAGTCCAAAAACAGGCTTAACATCAGGTCATTGTCATCATCTTCAGTCTCAATCGTGCTAGGTTCTAGCTTGACTAACAATGTATCTTTAGCGACCACTTCTACCCATCCTATCGCATTAGCAAATTGAGGATTGTCACGATAAAAGGAAGCTGGCAACCTAAATCCAGCCGAATTTCCAATTTTTGCGGGTGATAAAGTATAGATTTTAGCAGACATACTAAGTTTGGGTTTGAGGTTTGCTAATTGTTATTACACTTTGTAATAACGACAAGAAAATCTTAGCACTATTTTTACGACTATAGCGTTGTAAACTAAACTTGGGGCTAGTCAAACAAACCACTGCGCGGCGGCTCTTGGATGACAGCCCTACACACCCCAAAAAACATCAAGAGGTAAAGCTTATGATAATTCGGGCAATTTTAGAATGGGACAAGGAAACGCAATCTTATTCAGCAACTTGTCCAGAATTAAACTTTGTCTCTTCCTTTGGCGATAGTCGCGAGGATGCAATTACTAACCTCAAAGATGCCATTTTGTTAATGCTAGAACCAATTCCAGAGCATCTATTAAACCTACAATCTACCTCTGAAATTGTAGAGTTAGCAGTGTAAATAGTGATGTCACCGAAGTCACCACGGTTAACAGCCAAACAAGTCATCAGCCAATTAAAAGATGCAGGGTTCATAGAAGCATCGCAAAGTGGCTCTCATCTAAAGTTATTTAACCCAGAAACCCGCCGCACAGCCATCGTGCCAATTCATAGCAGTAAAATCATTCCATTAGGAACCTTAAAAGCCATTGAGAAACAAGCAGATATTAAGTTTAAGTAACTCATGTTACGCAGAAAGTTATAAGACCCTCACCCCTAGCCCCTCTCCCAAAAAGGGAGAGGGGAACAAGAAAAAAGCTTAAAAATGACTCTTGCTCCCCTTCTCCCGCTCTGGGAGAAGGGGCTGGGGGATGAGGGCACATTTTCTATCTGCGTAAGGTGAATAAGTAAGTTGAATATCTCAACTCATTACGCCTAAAACTGCATCCCATCAAAACCCAAATCACCGCCACCCGCATCGGCGTTAATTTTGTCGGCTTTCGGATATTGCCAAACCGCATCAAAATCCGTACTGCAAATCTGCGCCGCGCCCGTGTGCGCCTAAGAAGACAGAAAAAAGCGCTAGAACAAGGCAAAATCGATCTTATAACCTTTAAAAAGTCGCTCCAAAGTTGGGAGGCACATCTAAAACATGGCGACACATTCCGCTTGCGCCAAGATATAGTCAATCAAATTAAGAATGGCACGGCTTGAAATGAATAAATAACACCACCCCGTCAGGCTTTGCCTGCCACCCCTCCAAGGGCTGCCGTGTACACACAAGTCCACCCAGATTGGGTTTAACGCTGAATTGAGAAATTTTAGGCTCTTGAAACCTTGATTTCTCATTCGGCATTCTCAATAAGCCTTGCACTATTGAGAATAAGTAAATGTCGATAAAAACCTTGTATTGCAATGGTTTCACGACTTGTGTGCACAGTTTTTTGACTTGTGTGTACACCGTAGCCTCCAAGGGAGGGGAATTTTAATCTTGTCTGTAATTCCCCTCCCTTGGAGGGGTACGCCGCAGGCGGGGGGTGGTCAAGTACTTTTAATGTGCCAAAATAATTTTAAATGACTATATTTTTAAATCTCTAGGAGTTTCACCATAACCGTTTGACAGTTATAGGGCGATCGCCTTATCCTCATCTTACCAACGTCTTACTATATTAATTTATGGAAACCACTCGTTTGTCTAGCAAAGGACAGGTTATTGTGCCAAAGTCCATGCGGGATGCTCATGGATGGAGAGCGGGACAGGAGTTTGAGATCGTCGATCTTGGTAATTCGATCATATTGCGTCCTGTGAGTCCATTTCTGCCAACAAGTATCGAAGATCTGATTGGTTGTACGGGCTATCAGGGACAAAAACATACCCTAGAAGAGATGGAAGCAGCGATCGCGCTTGGTGTAGCCGAGCAATTTGCAAAGGGAACGCCATAATGTCTATAGTTGCTCTAGATACAAATCTCATTGTCATTCCTGTAGTGTCACCATGACCGCCACCCTCGTTATTCGCCGCCATAAGAGCAAAGCTCGCTTTTATACAGAAACCCTCAGTAAATCTGTCAGTTTAGAGATGGTGTCTATTCCTAGCGGTTCGTTTGTCATGGGTGCGTCTGAGGATGAGGAAAATTCTAATGCAGATGAACGCCCGCAACATCTAGTGAATGTGCCAGCATTTTTTATGGGGAAATATCCGATTACACAGGCTCAATATGAGGCGGTGATGGGAACAAATCCATCAGATTTCAAAGACAAGCCCGATAGTCCATCGCGACCCGTAGAAAATGTTAGTTGGGAAGACGCGCAAGCATTTTGTAAGAAGTTGAGTGAATTAACGGAAAGAGAATATCACCTACCCAGTGAGGCGCAATGGGAATATGCCTGTCGTGCAGGTACGACAACACCGTTTCATTTTGGGGAGACGATTTCGACTAAGGTTGCCAATTATGACGGTAACTATACCTATGGCATTGGTGAGAAAGGCGAATATCGGGAAGAGACAACCCCAGTGGGATATTTCAAAGTAGCGAACGAGTTTGGGCTATACGATATGCATGGCAATGTTTATGAATGGTGTGAGGATGATTGGCATGAGAATTATGAAGGAGCGCCGACCGATGGCAGAGCATGGATAGACGCAAAAAGCAAAGAAGGTAATAAAACTTTACATTCACTGCGCGGCGGCTCTTGGTTCAGCAATCCTCTCTATTGCCGTTCTGCGTATCGCGACTACGACCTTCTCGACGGCTTCAACGACGGCGGTATTGGTTTTCGAGTTATTCGTTTCGCGCTAGGACTACCTTAGCCCTTTGCTCTTTAGCACTTTTGCCCTCTGCTCTTGTCCCCTTTACCCTGCCCCTTCGCGATTCGCGCGATCAAATTTTTTTAGACTTTGCCCGTTCTAACTCATTGTCACCAACCAAGAGCAACTTACAAGATTTTGATCGACAGTTGCTAAGGTTAGTTTATAAAAAATAGCTGAAGCAGCAATGAAGCGATCGGCAGGATCTTGATGCGGTAATTCGATCTGACGGCTTAAAAACGCAATGCCATGATTTAAAGTTGCTTCACTAGTTTTTAAGTTATTTAACTCACCTTACGCAGATAGAAGATCTGCCCTCATCCCCCAGCCCCTTCTCCCAAAAAGGGAGCTACGGTGTACACACAAGTCCAAATTGTGCGATCCCATCCCGAATGCCCTGCAATAAATTGCGGGCTAAAAGCTAAAACCCGTTGAAACGGGTTAAATTCCAGAATTTAGTCAGTTTTAACTGACTTTAGCTTTTAGCCAAGAACTTCAGTTCTTGGTTCTCGCTTGTGTGTACACGGTAGCAAAAAGGGAGAGGGACTAGGGGTGAGGGTCTTATAACCTGCTGCGTAACATGAGTTAATACTTCGGTACAGAAGCATCAATCTCATCACTCCAAGCGTTAATGCCACCTTTGACATTAATGCCGGTAATGCCTGCCTGATTCAGAATCCCCAAAGCTTTCATGGAACGTCCACCCATCTTGCAATGAGCGATCAACTTCGTGCCATTATTAGCTAGCAGTTCCTTAACTTTAGCCACACCAGCACCATTTTCAATTTCTGGCAAAGGTATTAGCACCGTGTTAGGAATTCGCCCAATCTCCCACTCATTAGGATTACGCACATCAATAATGGTGTAGCCCAATGCACCGCCATCAATAATCTGCTTTAACTCAGTGACGGTGATTTCGGCAATATCGCCACCAGCATTAGATTCTGCGGCTTGCTGTTGGGGAATACCACAGAACTGCTCATAGTCGATCAGCTTTTCAATCACGGGACGCACTGGGTTAGGGCGTAACTTCAGTTCGCGGAATTTCATATTCAAGGCATCGTACAGCATCAACCGACCGCTGAGGGTATTGCCCTTGCCTAAAATAATTTTGACGGTTTCTGTGGCTTGGATCACCCCAATCACGCCGGGTAAAATCCCTAAAACGCCACCTTCAGCGCAGGAAGGAACCATGCCGGGCGGCGGTGGCTCGGGATAGAGATCGCGATAGTTGGGGCCGCCTTCGTAATTAAATACCGTAGCTTGACCTTCAAACCGGAAAATTGACCCGTAAACATTAGGCTTGTTCAGCAACACACAAGCATCATTGACCAAATAACGGGTGGGGAAATTATCCGTACCATCGACCACCACATCATAGGGAGCCATGATCTCTAGGGCATTTTCGGAACTCAGCCGAGTTTCATAGAGATCCACTTGGCAATAGGGGTTAATTTCCAGAATGCGGTTTTTACCCGACTCAATTTTGGGCTTACCCACCCAACTCGTGCCATGAATCACCTGACGTTGCAGGTTAGACTTGTCCACAATGTCAAAGTCCACAATACCGATGCGACCAATACCCGCAGCGGCTAAATATAACAGCAAAGGCGAACCCAAACCACCAGTACCAATACAGAGTACACTGGCAGCCTTGAGGCGCTTTTGCCCTTCAACACCCACTTCTGGCAAGATTAAATGGCGTGAGTAACGCTCATAATCGTCAGGAGTTAGGGTTACGGAATCAAGATCTGGATTGAGCATGATAAGACGATTCGCATTTAACATTGTAGATGGGGCACAGATCGACTGATCTTCCCTGCTGTGCCCCACCCATAACCTGGAAGTTAATTACCCAATAATCACAGTAAAAGCACGGTGATCAAGTGATTTGAGGAAGATTTACTTAATGTTGTCTATTGTAATGCGGTGATCGCCCAATTAGACAGGCAGGATTTTCTGACTTAAGTTTTCTGATGGTCGGTGCTGGTATGGGCTAATATTGGCAGCTATCCCGTGCTAAAACCCTAAAACCGCTTAAAAATCACTCCGCTTAAAAGAAAAAATGCTTAACCAGTTGTCAAAAATACCAGAATAGATTAATATCTTGCAGTCAAATTGACATCTTACCGCTAAGTCATTAACTCGCCTAATTCATTTAATTGACTTGGGAATAGTTTTTGATCAATTTACACCGATTACACCAATCTTCTAGTGGCCATCCAGCGACCAAAGATTAAAAACTAAGACCAAAAGTTAATTATTTTAATTATTTTGGGCAGCACTCCAGGAATATTGTCCTATGCGACTTCTTCAGCGATTTTCTCTCCTTAGCCTAACTGTCGGTACTTTGGGGCTAGCCGTAGCCTGCGGTGACCAAGGCGCACAACAATCTGGCAATGTTTCGGCCCCTCCAGGCGGCGTAAGTGAATGTACCGTTAGTGTAGACAAAGCGACGGGGACTTCTCGGGTGGAGAAATTCCCTTCTGGTACAGACTGCGATGCCATGCGTAAGCTAGCGGCTGAGGGTAAACCTTTACCGACCATTGGCGCACCCAAACCTGGAACTGCCACAGCAACCGCCACTGCCCCGAAATTTTCTGCCCCGTTTGTCGCTGGTAAGGATACCGAACTGACGGAGATGACCGATGCTAAAGCTCGTAAACAAGAACTAGAAGATAAAATTGCTAATGCGGATGGTAAGAAAGCCCGCGATCCTTTTGTTAGCGGTGTTTTGAATCCAGTGCCTGATGTGCAGAAAATTCTCGATGAAGAAAAACAGCGCAAGGATAACATAGCCCGCACTGAGCAAGAACTGAAACAACGCCAAGAAAGGCTCCGAGAAGCGATCCGAATTAAGATTGCTAAGGAGGCTTTAGATCGTCAGCGCCGTATTTTAGCTAAACCGAAGCCGAAGCCCAAGCCGCGCACCGATGAAGCTGAAGCGGTTAAAGTGACAGGAACAGTGGAATTGAATGGCACAGTTTATGCTATTGTCTCGGCACCGGAGGAACCATCTTCCCGTTATGTGCGGGCAGGGCAAGATTTGTCTGCGGGTAAGGTTTTGGTCAAGCGCATTGATACTAATGCCGTGCCGCCAATTGTTGTATTGCAGCAAAATGGTATTGAAGTTTTGCGTGCTGTGGGTGCGCCTGTGGTGGCAAAGGTTCCGGCGGCGGCTCCGGCTGGTGCTACTGCTCCTGCGCCAAGTGCTCCGGCTCCTCAAGCTATTCCGCCCCAATAATTTTTACAGTAAGTTTAGATAGTTTACCTTGAGGCGTTTGGCTATGTTGCTATCGCTTTGGGGTTAAGTTCTTTGTTCGCTCTTGAGGCATATATGCAAGTTACGGTTAAGCTATTCGCCATTTTTCAAGAAACCTTTGGGAAAGATGAGATGGTGTTAGATTTGCCACCAGAATCTAATGTGACCGCTGTTTTTGCTGCCTTAGTAGCCCAAAAGCCTGATTTGCAACAATGGGAATCAGTCTTACGTTATGCGGTTAATTTAGAATTTGTCAGCCCTGAAACATTGCTCCAAGAAGGTGATGCTGTGGCGTTAATTCCTCCCGTTAGTGGTGGTTAAGGGAA